>CAZIDA010000044.1:0-12061 GCA_964537865.1 uncultured Acidobacteriota bacterium | reverse complement strand
TGAGCGCCGCGCTTCCTCGATTAAACCAGTCCTTGGCCAGCCGCGATTGTCTGGCATGATAAAACTTGGCGAAGAATCCGGTAACGATGAAGAAGAAGATCAGCGCCGCAATCGTCAGGAGTAACGTGGCCTCAGGATTGAATAAGAAATGGGTGAACCGCGCTTTGCACCGGGGACAACTCCGCGCCTCGGGGGGAATCAATTGTCCACATCTACGGCAAATCCGGCTTTCATTTCTCTCATCTCCTACTTCCATGAAGGCAGTTCTTCTCCCTGCATAGCAAGCTTCAAAAATCTCGTTTTCTTGACAAGATTTTCAGGTCGCAGCGACATGACCATGAGCACCATTTGGCTGCGGCCCCAGGCCGCCCTGCGTCACATGAGCGTGATCCACGCGCCTCAGTCGTTTTGCGATGCGTCAAGCCCAGAAATGTACCATGATCGAACGATTTTCGATAAGAGAAAATCGAATCGGCGCTGCCGAGGCTGGTGAAAATTGAGCTGCGGCGCCTTCAAATCAGCGAAATGAGGACGAGGTGGGATATAATAAATCCATGTCAGCAGGTGAGTGAAGCCGGTCGGTCCGGGAACAGGATGATCCTCTATTCGGGAACATTGGTTGTGTCAAATACATCGGTGAGGGGCGAAGACCCGGTCGCGGCATAATTTTGAGTTGGGGATGCTATGAGGACTGATGAAGCGGAAACACGAAACGAAATCGATCAGCGGCTCTTCGAAGAATTTGGAGTGAACGCCAAGTACGTCGGGGACTTGCTGCAGCGGTTCAGGGCGGACTCGCAATCCGTGGACGAGGATTGGCGGAATTATTTTGACGAACTCCTTCATCACAACGGAAACGTGACGCCCGCCGGAGGGCCCGCTGCGGCGGCGCCTGAAACCTGGGTAGCAAAAGAACCTCCCCCGGTTTCCGGACATCGTACGGTTGAGGCCACGGAGATTGAGGAGAAGAAACCGGCGCCAACGTCGATGCCGGTGGAGCGCGTTCCTTTGCGCGGGGGCGTGTTGCGCATCGTCGAAAATATGGAAGCCAGCTTGGAAGTGCCGACCGCCGCGTCCCAGCGGCAAATCCCCATCAAGTTGCTGGAAGAGAATCGACGCCTCATCAATCAGCACCTGGAGAGCGCGGGATGGAAAATTTCCTACACTCACATCATTCTGCGGGCGCTGGTCAAGACGCTCGAACAATTTCCCGCGATGAACGATGCCTTTGAAGAGGTGGAGGGCGCAGCGTTCCGCGTGCGGCATCCGGATATCAACGTCGGCGTGGCCGTCGACGTGGCGCGAAAAGACGGTACGAGAACGCTGCTCGTCCCCAACATCAAATCGGCGCAGAAGCTTTCATTCCCGGAGTTGGCTCGCGCGTACGACGACATCATTCAGCGTTCGCGCGAGGGCCGCATCGAGGTCAGTGATTTTCAAGGAACCACCGTTTCGCTGACGAATCCCGGAACTCTCGGCACCACCGTTTCCAATCCGCGCCTCATGGCCGGACAAGGATTAATCATCGCCACGGGAGCAATCGAATTTCCCGCCGAGTACTCCGCCATGGCCCCGGAGGCGCTGTCGCGTCTCGGAATCAGCAAAGTCATTTCGCTGACTCTCACCTATGATCATCGCGTCATTCAAGGCGCGGAATCGGCCTCGGCGCTGGCGCATCTCGACGCGCTGCTGCGGGGACAGCATCAGTTCTACGATGAGATCTTCGCCGAGCTGCGTATTCCTTACCGCCCTTACCGGTGGGCCATCGATCGGAATCCGGCCATCCTTGGGGAAGAGCGGCGCCAGGATGAAGTTGAGAAACAGGCTCGGGTGCTCGAACTGATCAACGCCTATCGCGTCCGTGGTCATCTCATCGCCGACACGGATCCGCTCGGCTGGAAAGAGCTTCGCTACCATCCTGAGCTGGACATCGAAACTTACGGCTTGACCCTTTGGGATTTGGACCGCGAGTTCATCACCAACGGACTCGGCGGCGAAGAGACGGCTCCCTTACGGGAGATCGTGGCAGAACTTCGCCGCTTTTATTGCGGCAAGTTCGGAATTGAATACCGGCACATTCAAGGCCCGGAAGAGAAGAATTGGATTCGATCGCGCATCGAGCGCGAGATGCCTCCCCTGGCGCCGGAGGCGCAGCATCAAATTCTTTGGAAGTTGATATCCGCCGAGCAGTTTGAAAAATTTCTGGCGACCAAATATCCCGGACAGAAGCGATTTTCGATCGAAGGCGCGGAAGTGCTGATTCCTTTGCTGGATCAGTTGATCGAGAGCGCCGCTTGCCACGACATCGAAGACATCACCATCGGGATGTCGCATCGCGGCCGGCTGAACGTGATTGCGAATGTCATCGGGCGATTTTGCGAGCGCATCTTCACGAGCTTCGAAGGTTCCATTCATCCCCAGTTTCCGCACGATCAGGGCGACGTGAAATATCACCGGGGCGCCACGGGAATGCGCGAGACGTGCGGCGGCCGAGATGTCAGCTTGACGGTGTTGCCCAACCCCAGCCATTTGGAATTTGTCGATCCGGTGGTGGAAGGCATGGTCCGCGCGAAACAGGATTTGCGAGTGGCGCCGGCGCCGGGGCCCATCGATCTTCGCGACCCCGCTCGCGACGGCGCGTTGGCGGTTTTGGTTCACGGCGATGCCGCCTTTGTGGGCGAAGGTATCGTCGCCGAAACCCTGAATCTTTCCCAATTGCCCGGATACAGCACTAACGGAACGATTCATTGGATCGTGAATAATCAACTCGGCTTTACGACGCCGCCGGAAGAAGGACGCTCGTCCACATACAGCACCGATGTGGCGCGCATGGTGCAGGCGCCCATCTTTCACGTGAACGGTGACGATCCGGACACGGCCTACCAGATTTTGCAGATTGCGCTGGATTACCGGCAAGAGTTTCATAAGGACGTGGTCATCGATGTGATGGCCTTCCGCCGATTCGGTCACAACGAAGAAGACGAGCCGACGTATACGCAGCCCGTCATGTACCGGCACATTCGCGCGCATCCGGGCGTGCGCGAGCTGTACGCCCGGCAGCTCATCAAGGCCGGCTTGATCGACGAGGCCGCGGTCTCCAATCTCGTTGAAGAACGATGGCGACGCTACGAGAACGCTTTGCTGGGCGCCAAAGAGATTGTGGCGAGGCAATCGGCGACGCCGGAGACGGTTCCCGTCACGACGGAATCTGAGCCGCGCTCGGACTTCTTGACCGGGGTCGATCACGAAACGCTACGGAACATCGCTCGGGCCGTCACGACGGTTCCTCAAGGATTCAATGTGAATCCGAAAATTGTCGGCCTGCTGGCTCGCCGAGCCAAGATGGTGGAGGGCGAACGTCCGGTGGATTGGGGAATGGCGGAAGCGCTGGCATTTGGATCGTTGCTGCTGGAAGGAACCTCGGTCCGCATCGCCGGCCAAGACACCATCCGGGGAACGTTCAGTCAGCGCCACGCCTCGTTGTTTGATACACAAAACGGCGCGTCGTGGACATCGCTCAGCGAGATCGCTTCCGAACACGCGCGCTTCCAGGCCTTCGACAGTCCGCTCTCCGAGGTGAGCGCGTTGGGTTTTGAATACGGATACAGCATCGCCGCGCCGAACAGCTTGGTGGTGTGGGAAGCGCAGTTTGGAGACTTCATCAACGCCGCTCAAGTCATCGTCGATCAATTCATCGCCGCCGGAGAAGAAAAATGGGCGCAGAACAGCCGTGTCGTCCTGCTGCTGCCTCACGGTTATGAAGGCCAAGGACCGGAGCATTCGAGCGCCCGGCTGGAGCGGTTCCTGCAGCTTTGCGCCAACAACAACATGCAGGTCGCCAACTGCACGACCTCGGCGCAATACTTTCATCTCTTGCGGCGACAGGCGCGGCAAGAAAGCAGCAAGCCGCTGGTCGTGCTCACGCCCAAGAGCCTCTTGCGTTTTCCGGACGCTTCGTCCTCCATTTCTGAATTCACGCACGGGGGTTTTCAACCCGTCCTGGGAGACGCAGCGATCGCGGAACCGGAACGCGTGATGCGAGTCTTGATTTGCAGCGGGAAAGTTTATTTTGAATTGAAAGCAGCCCGCGAAAAACGCAGCGACACCGCGACCGCCATCCTCCGATTGGAGCAGTTCTACCCCACGCCGAAGCGGCTTCTTGCCGGGGATTTGAAGTTATATCGTAACGCGAGAGACGTGCGGTGGGTTCAAGAAGAGCCGGAGAACATGGGCGCGTGGAATTTTCTGAAAGACCCGCTGCGATCGCTCTTGCCACCGGATCAATCGCTGCGTTACGTGGGACGGCCGGCCAATCCGAGCACCGCCACCGGCTCTTATACGGTCCATCAAATGGAACAACGCAAGTTTGAGGAAGAGGCGTTTGGCAATTAGCTGTGGTGGTGCAGACACTCTTGTCTGCACCACTTGATAGTGGAATTGGGGTGTGGCGCAGATCCGCCGCGGCGGGTCTGCACCACGGCCGAACCCAATTCTGTCACAGGCGCAGACTCACATGGTCACCGCGGCGACCACTCAAGGGGATGAAAATGATCTCGTCGATTGGAACTGATCACAGCCTCGTCCCCGAAGGGGACGCGTCCTCCAGCCCAGGGTAGTCCGCCCGCTCTTGGGCGGACTACCCTGGGTCACGAATCGCCCCTCGTGGACCAACCCTGAAAGGGTTGTGCCAAACAACCGCGCCTATTTTCGGCGCAGACCCGCCGCGGCGGGTCTGCGCCACAAGGAGGGTTTATCCGGATTTTTCGTCGTCTTTGACGAACTCCGGATAAAGTTTTCGGGCGCACTCGGGGCAGAGGCCGTGGCTGAAGTCGGCGTCGCTGTGGTCCCGAACGTACACCTCAATCTGATTCCAGTAACCGCGGTCATCCCGAATCTTCTTGCAGGAAGAACAGATGGGCAGCAGTCCGGTCAGTGTCTTCACATTGGCCAAGGCGTCTTGCAGATCCGCAATCAACTTCTTGCGCTCGTCTTCCTCACGCTTGCGCTGAGTGATGTCGCGCGCGATGCCGACGAGCGCGATGGGCTCCCCCTTCTCATCTTTCACCACCGAAGTGCGCAACTCCACGAAGAAGTCCGATCCGTCTTTTCGGCGATTGCAGACTTCTCCGTACCAGCCGCCTTTGAGGGTGGCGGGGAGAATTTCTTTCGTCACCCCTTCCGGTTGATTGGGTGACCGTATGAAAGCGATGTTCTTCCCGATCAACTCTTCTGCCGTGTAGCCGTAAGTAGCGCAAAACGACTCGTTCACAAAAATGATTTGGTCGCACATGTCGGTGATGGAGATGCAATCGTCGACCGACCGAACGGTGGCGCCCAGAAGACGCACTTGCCGCTCGATTTGCTTGCGATCGGAGATTTCCCGGATCATCGCTTGAACGACCAAGCGCTTTCCATAGGAGATGGGTGCGGCCGCGATCTCGACGGGGAAGGACGATCCGTCAAGTCGCAAGAGCCTCAGTTCGGCCAGTTGTGCCGGTTCCCCGGTCTTTTGCATCCGCCCGAATTTTTCTTGCACTTTCGGCCGGTCGTCCGGGTGAACCAGATCGAGCACCTCTCTTCCAATGATTTCCTCGCTCCGCGCCGCTCCGAACATGCGAAGGCCGGCGCGGTTGATATATGTGAATTTCGAATCGCTGTGGGTCAAAACGGCTTCCGGAGAAAGTTCCACAAGCAGGCGATGGCCCTGTTCGCTTTGTTGCAGTTCCGTCCACACCTTCCGGTATTCCCGAATGTCCCAAGAGAGTAGGTAATACACTCCGGATAAAAACAGAGTCAGGAAAATCGCCAAGGCCACGATGTTTCGCTGCGAGGACTGCGCCTGCTGTTGAGAAGCGCGGCCCCGTTCGTCAAGGAGAAGATCTTCGCGGGCGCTCAGCTTCTCCAGACCGGCCTGAACCTTGTCGATCTCATTGCGCTCCGACTCCGTCGAGATGCTTTTGAGCGCGGCGTTCATCCCTTCCTGTTTTCTGGTCTTCACCTGCTGTTCCAGCTTGCCGAGAAGGTTTTCCAGGGCTGCCGCAATCTCCGGCAATTGAGCCTGTTCCTGGGGCGCGCGAATCAGTCCCTTCAACTGTGCAAAATGGTCGCGGGCACCCGTGGCCGCGTCGTGAAATTGCTTCAGATCGAGTTGATCGGAAAAGATCAAGTAATCGCGCTCTTCCGCTTCCGCGTTGCTCACGGATTCGCTGACAAGCGCCACCTGCCTCAACACTTCGTGCGTGTGAATCCACCACTCGTTGGCGCTGATGTAACTCATCAGGCTGCGGACCGACAGGAAAGCTATCGCGACAATCAGGATGAAGATGAGTCCAAACCCTAAGGAGATGCGTCGTCTTAGCTGTAATTTCATTTCTGCTTCTTTCTCGATTCGTGGAAGATCTGGGCCGAACCAGACCTTGTTGCACCATGTGTGATTTCGGCAGCCCCGGCGGCTCGGCGATGCAGTGCCGAGCAGCAAGGAAATCAATTTCACTCCGCAGGATTTTGCCAACGGCAGGGCAATGCGCTGCATCTCGAAGCGTCGTTGATGGCGTTGGAAGTCTCTTCACGGAAACTCAAAAACTTCGGCGTGAAAGCCTCCGCCACGGCTATTCCACCGACGCTCCTATATATCGGCGTCTGATGAAGAAAGATTACCGGATTTTTCACAAAAGCCCTAGGAGAAAAGGGCCGACTCATTCTATTTACATGAGATTCACCGGGGAAAGTGAAAGTCTGCTCCGAAAATGGGTTTGGTGGCCACTTAGACATGTCGGAGTAGGCTCTTCCTTGTCCAGCGCAAGAGCCCACGATCAATCAAAAGACCTGCCGCGGCGACCATGAGGGACTGGCTCGAAATTAGGGCAGGGTCCATCTGAGGTAACGCTTCGGCGACCCCGATTTCAGCCTCAAAGAGGCTGCGGCCTCCAGCCCAGGGTTGGCCGCCGCTCTTTGGCGGACTACCCTGGGAAACGTGCCGCCCTTCCATGTCGCGCAACCCCAACGGGGTTGCGACCCGGTCCTGTTCCATCCCATGCCCTCGGGTGCCATTTGCCGCAACCCCGTGGGGGTTGCGAAACATACCCGCCATTCGGCGCCCAGGGTAGTCCGCCGTAAAGCCGGCGGACAACCCTGGGCTTTGGGACGCGTCCCCCCCGCCGCGGCGGGAAGCTGCGATCAGTTCCAATCGGCGAGATCATTTTCATGCCCCCTGAGTGGGTGGCCGCCGCGGCGACCAGGAGGGACCGCTCTGAAAATAGCGTGGATGTTGTGGTAGCCAGGGTACGTTTTGAGTACCGCGGGCTCTAGTCGACCGTGATCATCGAGGCATCTCGGAAATCGTTTTCATGCACTTGAGTGCGGCGATACGTCGGCCCGACAAGAATCTCCTTGACAAAGGACAGCCCGCCCTCTACATTGTGAACGCAAATTCACTTCGAGGGCATTGTGGCCAGCGAGAAACTGAGAACCGATATCCGCCGCGACCAGATCCTTCAAGTGGTGCTGACGTTGATTGCCACTCGGGGGGCGCGGTCGTTGAGCATGGCGGCCGTGGCGCGTCGCGTAGGCTTGGTACCCTCGGCGCTGTATCGGCATTTCAAGAACAAGGACGAGATTTTGGATGCCGCCATCGAGCAAGTGCAGGCGTTGGTGCAGCAGAATCTGAAAGCGGTCGCCGAATCCTCGCCGAATTCGATTGAGCAATTAAGGCGTTTACTCATGCGCCAAATTCGCATGATCCGAGAAAATCAGCTTCTGGCCCTTCCGCGTATAGTGTTTTCGGAGGACCTTTACGTCAGTCGGCCGCAGCGGAAGTCGAAGGTCTACGGCATGGTCCGGGGAAGCTTGGAGAGCCTGGGGGACTTGATTCGCGAAGGCCAAGCCCGCCGCGAGATTCGCCGGGACCTGGACGCGACGGCGGCCGCGCGAATGCTTCTGGCCCTCATGCAGTCCTCTGCCATCCTTTGGTTCATCAGCGAAGGCGAATTTGATGTGACCAAAAACGCGGAGCGGTGCTGGAAGGTGTTCAAGCGCGTCATTGCGGCATAGGCTGATGGTGAATAGATATTCACAATCACGAGGCGTTTCATGACCGTGTCCAAGAAAAAACTTCTTCTCATTGCCGGAGTGGTTCTTGGGGCCGGGATTGCGCTCTTGATTTACCTGGCCGTGCGGGCGAACGGCGCCGGAAATGTCATTCGAGTGTCCGGCAACATTGAGGTGACGGAAGCCGAAGTCAGCTTCAAGATTCCGGGGCGGGTCCAGGAGCGGCTGGTCACGGAAGGAGACGTGGTTTCCGCCGGACAAGTCGTGGCGCGGATGGAAGACGCCGATCTGAAAGATCAGTTGAGAATGCGCCAGGCCGAAATGGACGCCGCCCGCGCCGTGCTCGATCAAATGCTGGCCGGCTCGCGCCCGGAAGAAATCGAGCAAGCACGGGACGCCGTAGCCCAAAACCAAGCGCGCTTGAACGAACTGTTGGCCGGTTCTCGCTTTCAAGAGATTGCCGCGGCGCAAGCGACCGTGACACGCGCTCAAGCTGACGCCGTGCGGGCGCGCACCGATTACCAACGATACGCGCGGCTTTATCAGAAAGTCGAGGTCTCCGCGCAACAATACGACGCCGCCAAAGCGGCGATGGAGATGGCGGACGCCCGACTCAAAGAGGCCGAAGAACAATTCAAGTTGGTTCAAGAGGGGCCGCGCCGGGAGCAGATCGAGCAAGCCAGTGCCGCCCTCGCTCAGGCCAAAGATCGATACACCTTGGTAAAGAAAGGTCCGCGCCATGAAGAGATCGATCAAGCGCGGGCGCGTTTCGAAGAGGCTCGCCAAGCTTTGGCGCTGGCGCAAACACAAATCGGATATGCCACCTTGAAAGCGCCTTTTCCCGGCGTCGTGTTGTCGAAAAATGTCGAACCCGGGGAATTCGTTTCACCGGGGACTCCCGTCATCACGATTGCCGATCTGAAGAACGTTTGGCTGCGGGCCTATATCAACGAGACGGATCTCGGTCGGGTGAAATTAGGACAGCGCGTCCTGCTGACGACGGACACTTACCCGGGGAAAAAATACGAAGGACGCATCTCCTTTATCTCTTCGCAAGCCGAGTTTACGCCCAAGAGCGTGCAGACGGAGAAGGAGCGCGTCAGGTTGGTGTACCGCATCAAGATCGACGTCGACAATCCCAACATGGAATTGAAGCCGGGCATGCCGGCCGACGCCGTCATTCAATTGAATTCCCCGGTGAACTGAGTCGGCGGCGCGCCGCGCTTCTCCAGGAACGACAATCTCCCGATGGAAACCATCAAGATCGAAGGACTCACCAAGCGATTCGGCAAAACGACGGCGGTGGACCAGTTGACGCTGAGCGTTTTCACCGGGGAAGTGTTCGGACTGGTGGGACCGGACGGCGCCGGAAAAACCACCACCATGCGATTGCTCACCGCCATCATGGCGCCGACTTCGGGGGACGCCTGGGTGGCCGGCCATCACATTGTCCGAGAAGCGGGCGCCATCAACGACGATATCGGGTACATGGCGCAACGCTTCGGACTTTATCCGGATTTGACGGTGGCGGAAAACATCGCGTTCTACGCCGACATCTACGGCGTTCCTCAAAAAGGTCGCGAGGCGAAGGTGGATCAGTTGCTCAGCTTCAGCAACCTGCTTCCTTTCAAGAAGCGCCTCGCCGGGAATCTTTCCGGCGGCATGAAGCAGAAACTGGGGCTCGCGTGCGCGCTCATTCACACGCCCAAAGTTCTCTTCCTCGACGAGCCGACCAACGGCGTGGACCCGGTGTCGCGCCGCGATTTCTGGCGCATCCTCTACCATCTGCTGCAAGAGAAGGTGACCATCTTCGTGTCGACCGCTTACCTTGACGAAGCGGAGCGATGCAGTCGCGTCGCCCTGATTCACAAGGGCAGATTATTGGCCATCGGAACCCCGGACGAAGTGAAGAAACTTTCTCGCGCCGCCATCCTGGAAGTGCGCGCCTCGGAGCCGCGTCGCGCCACCATGCTCTTGCGCGAACGCATGCCGTTGGGGACGGTGGGGATGTTCGGCGATCGTGTGCACGTGACCTCGTCGCAGCCGCACGAGGCGACGCACGAGATTGAGACGGTCCTCAAGGCGGCCGGCCTTCAGGTGGATGAAGTCCGAATCATCGAACCCAGTCTCGAAGATGTGTTTGTGTCGGTGCTCTCGAACTTGGATGACACGCGCCCGGAAAAATCTCCCGGCGAAATTTCCTCTTCACCCGCGAGTGGATCATGACGGTTCTCCATCAAGGCGCCAACGAAAAAGCCGTGGTGGTCCAAGCGCTGGAAAAGCGCTTCGGCGATTTTGTGGCGGTGAACCGCATCAGCTTTGAAGTGCATCGCGGAGAGATCTTCGGATTTCTGGGGCCCAACGGAGCAGGGAAGTCCACGACCATCCGGATGCTGTGCGGAATTCTCGCCCCCACTTCAGGACGCGGTTGGGTGGCGGGTTTCGATCTGAAGACGCAAACCGAAGCCATCAAAAGCCACATCGGCTACATGAGCCAGCGCTTCTCGCTTTACGAGGATTTGACGGTGGAAGAGAACATCGACTTCTACGGAGGAATCTATCGCATTCCGATGGACAAACGCCGTCGCCGCAAAGAGTGGGCGATCGAAATGGCCGGACTTCAAGAGCATCGCCAAGCCCAAACCCGCGAACTCTCCGGCGGCTGGAAGCAACGCTTGGCCTTGGGCTGCGCCATTCTCCACGAGCCGCCCATCCTCTTTCTCGACGAACCCACTTCCGGCGTCGATCCCATCAGCCGGCGCCTGTTTTGGGATTTGATCTACGAAATGGCCGAGCAAGGCGTGACGGTCTTTGTCACGACGCATTACATGGACGAAGCCGAGTATTGCGACCGCGTGGCGCTCATCTATCGCGGAGAGTTGATCGCCCTCGACACGCCCGCCGCTCTGAAAACTCAGTTGATGCGGGAGCACATCTTGGAAGTCCAGTGCGATCGCCCTCAGGACGCGCTGGGAAAACTGGAAGGAGCGACCGGAATCAAAGAGGTGGCGCTGTTCGGGAAAGGATTGCACGTCGTTACGCGGGACGCGGAGGCGGCCGCGGCTTCAGTGCGCGAGACGCTGGCGCGGAACCAAATCGCGTTGACCAGCGTGGAGAAGATCGCTCCCTCGCTGGAAGATGTATTTGTGTCGTTGATCGAGGAACGCGATCGACGAGAGAAGCCGATCCGCGACGTGCGCGCCTGAGTCGACTGGTCTGGGTAGCCGGGATGCCCCGATGCATCGGGGCATCCCGGAAAATAGAGTCTTGGGTAGCCGGGATCTCCGCCCAAGCGGAGATCCCGGAAAACGGTGTCATGCATCTGGGCTTCATATTTTTGGAGCATTGATTCCATCATGAAATGGATGCGGCTGTGGGCGGTGGCCCGCAAAGAATTTATTCACGTTTTCCGGGACTCCCGAAGCCTGATCACGTCCATCGCCATTCCCATGCTCCTGCTGATCCTGTTCGGATACGCGTTGTCGCTGGACGTGGACCGAGTTCCGTTTGTGGCGTGGGATCAGAGCGAGACGCCGATCAGCCGCGATTTCATTCAACGCTTCAGCGGTTCCCGGTATTTTTCGCTGCGACAGCACGCCACGGATTACTCCCAAGTCGTGCAGGCCATCGACTCGGGCCAAGCCCTCGTCGGATTGATTCTTCCCACCGACTTTGCGGAGCGGTTGGGATCGGGGCGCGCCGTCTCCGTCCAACTCATCGCCGACGGCAGCGATTCCAACACGGCCACCATCGCCATGGGTTATGCCGGCGCCATCACGCAAGCTTTCTCGCAACACCTGATGCTGCGGCGAGTCAAGCGGCTGGGCGGGCGGCTGCCTCCCGCGCCGCTCGATGTGCAACCGCGCGTCTGGTTCAACGAAGAGTTGGAATCAAAGAACTACATCATCCCCGGCCTCATCGCCGTGATCATGATGATCATTGCCGCGATGTTGACCTCGCTCACGGTGGCGCGCGAATGGGAGCGCGGCACCATGGAGCAGCTCATCTCCACGCC
>CAZIDA010000043.1:0-12080 GCA_964537865.1 uncultured Acidobacteriota bacterium | reverse complement strand
CAACGGTATGCCGTCCTGCTGAGGGCAGAGGGCTTGCGGTATCGCGAGATTGCCGCAGTTCTCGGGATCAGCACTCAGCGGGTGGCGAGCTTGATCCAGCGAGCATTGACTCACTTGGCAGGTGCGTGATGAGTGCTTATGTGCGTCGGCTTGTGAACAGTCTTGCACATCTCTCCGAGGAGAACCTTTGCAAACTGCTCGACGATGAGTTGAATTCCGTCCGCGACGTTCGGGCGCGGGCCCACCTGGCTAATTGCTGGCAATGCCGCCTTCGGTTCGAACAGCTCGAAAAGGCGGCTCACCAAGTCGTTGAGTATCGCAATTCTCATATTCTTCCGAGACTACCGCTGGACCCAAAACGGCGCGCCTCCTTTCTGGTGAAATTGAATCGTCTGATGAATGAAACCTCCAGCGCACCATGGTCCTTGCGGTTTCTCTCGAGAATTCATTCCGGTGTTGTCTCCAAAATGAATCCTCTCATCGCAAGTTTTGCTGTCGTATTGTTCGCGGTGGTGATGCTGTTTGTGATTTGGCAGCGCGCCGTTGTGCCGGTCTCGGCTGCCGAACTGCTTGACCGGGCTGAGATTTGGGACACGAATCCGATCAAAGCCGGTGGGCCGGGAGTGGTTTATCAAAGGGTTCGAATCATCACCCCTCACCGAACCATCGAGCGCGATCTCTTTCGAGATGCTCAGCGGAAGCGCCACCGTATGGCGGAACGCGTGAGCGCCGAAATGGCGCCGCTGAAGGCTAAGCTTGAACTTGCCGGAGTGTCTTGGGAGGAGCCACTCTCAGCCGTGTCCTACCAGGACTGGCGGGAACAACAAGAGCCCATCAGAGACGAGATGAGTCGTTCGGGGAAGAACCTGCTCACCCTAACCACCATGTCATCAAACCCGGCCGTGCTGGAAGAGTCTCTAACCGTCCGCAAGGACGATTTTCATCCGATCCAACGCACGATAGTGTTTGGAGACAAAGCGACCATCGAGATTGCCGAAGAGAACTATGCCATCCTGGATTGGAATGCGGTGAACTTGGCATTGTTTGAAGCTCCTTCTGCCGCGACTCCCCCGACTACAGGCGGCGCATCGGCTAACCTACATCCACTGCCTCCGGCACTCCCTACTCCAATGCAACTGGATAGCGCAGAACTTCAGGCTCGCCTCGTATTGAATCGTCTTCATGCCGACACGGGAGAAGAAATTCGGGTCCTACGCAACAACAACGACATTGAAGTAAAAGGTGTGGTTGAGACAGACGAACGCAAGCGCGAAATCGTTGCCCAACTGAACGCTGTTCCGCACGTCGACCCTTCTATTCTGAGCATTCAAGAACTCAGGAACTCATCCAGCTCGACGCTGCCAACGTCGGTCAAGGAGTACTCCCTCGTTGCACGATCCTCGCCGCTTGGAGCTTACATGCAAGGGGAAAAGTTGTCCCCAGACGCCGTGAGTGACACGTCGCGACGTTTGTTGGATGCCTGTCTGCAGGTCCAGCAAGGGTCTAGCGCACTCTCGGAACTCTTGGAACGATTTCCTTTGCCAGACGACCTTAGTGCCGTTTCGCGGGCCGTTCGAAACGAACTGATCACAAGCTACGTGCGGAACATCGAGGCAGGACTCAGCTCGCAGGAGAGAGAGATCAAGGAACTTGGCTTTGTGCGCCTTCCAGGAGTGGGGCCTGCTTCCATGCAGGTCGGCAGCCCCGAGATGTTGACAGCGGCGACTCAACGGGACCAAAAGCTCTGTCGGGAACTGATCGCCGGTGATTCGTCTTTGCCGCGGCCCGCCGAGACAGTTATCTCTGAACTCCTGGAGACCATAGCGCAGATTCAGTCTCTCCTGCCTCAGCCGCAAGGTACAGCACCCTAATCTTTGGAGGTTGCCGACAGTTATCGAGCCAGTGAGAGGCTATCTTTCTAATGAAACACTTTTGGTTGCGATTTCCCGGCTGGTATCTGCGGGAACGATGAACGTGGCCTGACCCCGGGCGACGAGAAGCGCCCTCAGCGCCAGGCAGAATACTTACCGGGCTACATATCGCGTGAGTCCTTTTCACCGAGAGACGCAGCTAATGGAAAAAGGTATCTCGTGAAGTGGTACTTCTATTTCCTTCTCGTGAGCCCTCTGCTCCTGGTCTTGAGTGGCATTGCAATGGGGCAGAATGCGCAAATCCTAGGTCGGGTGACCGACCCGCAGAAGGCCGTTGTGCCGAATGCGTGCATTCGAGTCGTCAATCAGGCTACCGGTGTCGAGAGGAGAACCATCAGTAATGGAGAAGGATTCTTTTCGGTCCAGTTTCTGCTTCCAAGCCATTATCGAATTTATGTTCAGGCTCATGGGTTTGAGACGGCGGCAAGCCAGGACCTACAACTCACAGTCGGTGAGACATTGGCGTTCAATGTCCAACTTAAGGTGGGCGGAATGACCCAGGCGATTGAAGTTCATGAAGAGCCAATGATGATTAACCCCACAGGTGCCGAGACTGGCAGCACGATGAACAATAGACAGCTCACCGAGTTGCCAATTAACGGGCGTGATTACGCAAGGTTCAGCCTGCTAGTTCCCGGCGCCGTTGCCCGGAGCAACTACATTGCGGATCTGAGTTTTAATGGTTTACATACGGTTGACAATCAATACTCCATAGACGGGATCGATGCCTCGCGCGTGGACCAGCCTTATATGGCCAACGGCTATGAGCGCGGATCTCGATTGCTGACCGGCAGCCTCGACAGTATTTCCGAGTTTCGGGTTCAGTCGAGCGACTATGAAGTCCAATATGGCCGTGCCGCCGGAAGCGTGATCAATATCGTCAGTAAATCAGGCGCCAACGAGGTGCATGGGACACTGTTTGAATTCCTTCGAAACGACATCTTTGACGCCAGGAATTTTTATGCGGTCCAAAAGCCCCCCTTGCGATTCAATAATTTTGGGGGCAATGTGAGCGGTCCGATTCGAAAAGACAAGACTTTCTACTTTGTCAACTACGAAGGATCTCGGCAACGCATTGGCATTGTTGGAACAGGAACGGTGCCGAGCGAGCTTCTGCGATCCCTCGTGCTCACGACTTCACCCTCCCTGGCGCCCATTGTGAACGGGATGCCGATCGGAACATCTTCTACGACCAATCCCTTGGTCGACAACTATACGGCGGCAAAGGTCTCCAGTATTCGGGAAGACACTGCCAGCATACGCGTCGATAACGAGTTCAGCAGGAAAGACAGTGCCTTTATGCGCGTGAATGTGAACGATTCGCATGTTGAGGGTCCTGTGTTTGGCGTATACCCCAGTGCGCTCGGTATCGATGATTTTCAGAATGTTCCGATTCGGACCACCAATGTGGCCATCCATGAAATTCATGTGTTCTCATCCACGCTGATCAACGAATCCCTGGCGGGAATCCAGCGCTGGGGAAGCCAACTCATATCCGACGAGTCAATCCCGCAGACGACCATCACGGGTTTGACCATCGTTCCGGGCACACGAGGGCGGACTCTGCAGAACTCGACGACCTTTCAATGGGGAGACAACTTGTCCAAAACCATTGGCCGTCACGCTTTGAAATGGGGGGCCGCCGTTTACCGCATTCAAGTCAATCGCCGTTCCGGCAATCTCACGACAATGACCTATGCCTCGCTGGATGATTTCATTAACAACAGAATGGCCACTGCCACAATCACAATGGGGGATCCGGGCCATGGAACTCGCGCCACGCAAATGGGCGCCTTTGTTCAAGACACGTTCCAGTGGCGCTCCAATTTCAACGTGGACTACGGCCTCCGATACGATTATGAGACTGTGCCGCACGACGCCTTTTTCGGCACGCAGACCTTTGATACCCACACCAACACGCTCGCGCCGCTCGGGGCCTCATACTTCCGGGCCAACAAGAAAGATTTTGCACCTCGCTTGGGTGTGGCTTGGTCGCCGGCCTCTAACTGGATTGTTCGGAGCGGCTATGGAGTCTTTTGGCAAGTTTATCCGGTGGGTTTTGGAGCGTATTACGTTCCCTTGAACAACGTCTCTGGAAACATGTCATTTCTGCGTCAGCAGATTCCCGATCTGTCCTTCCCGCTGACCCCCTTCATTTCGCGAGGGTCTCCTCGCTTGCCTAATGTCGCTGGATTTGATTACCTAAGGCGGGATGTTTACACCCAACAGTGGAACCTGAGTGTGGGACGACAATTGGGGGCCGACACGACCGTTCAGGTGGCGTATGTTGGCAACCACGGTCTCAACTTGCGGCGCAACCTCAATATCAACTTTTTCGATCCGACCTTGGGACGTCGGCCAAATCCGAATTTTGGCGATATCAACATCGAAGGGAACACCGGCCAGTCGGTTTACCACTCTCTTCAGATTTCCCTCAGACGGCAGACTTCTCGCGGGCTCCAGTATGACGTGGAGTACACGTATTCGCATGCCATTGACGATGTCCAAGATCAGGCCCTCTGGTCCGCCCAGCCGCAGGACAATAACAATCTCAAGGCCGAGCGGGGGAATGGTTCGGGGGACATTCGGCAGAACGTTGCCTTCAGCGCCTTGTACGAGCTTCCCCTGGGTCAAGGTCACCGCTTCCTGGGAGGGACCTCCGGGCTGCTGGGGAAGATGGCAAGTGGTTGGAGGATGGCCGCGCTAGGCATTGTGCACACGGGAGTCGCGGATACGGTGTACATCGGAACCAACACTTTTGGGAATGGTAATTTCACGAACCAGCGTCCGAACAGGGTGGCTGGCGTCGGCCCCTATCCGGGCGACCAGAGCATCACCAATTGGCTGAATCCAGCGGCGTTTTCCATGCCCGCACCAGGAACTTTTGGAAATCTTGGCCGGAACACCATCGTTGGGCCGGGCTTTAAACAGATCGATTTATCCATGATGAAGGATACCAAGATCGGCGAAAAGGGGGATTTGGAATTTCGGGCTGAGTGTTTCAATGTCTTCAACCATCCGAATTTTGCTCAGCCCAATACGATCTTTGGAACGAGCAGCTTTGGGCGAGTCTTCAGTACTCTTGGGTCAACCATTGGCTTGGGTACTTCCCGACAGATTCAACTGGCGCTGAAGTTCACGTTCTAAAGCATCAATTTGGAGTGAGAGCAAGATGAATCCTCTGGGGAGGAAGGGTGGTTCATTGCGCCTTTATCTACACTAACCATTAGATCATTCTAAGGAGGTCACGATGAGCAGACTCTTCAATGTATGCATGGTAATGGTTTCAATTGGCCTGTTTTCCATGCCATGTTGGCTTTATGGTCAAACCGCTGGAGCAATTGGCGGGCAGGTGTTTGACACCTCGAAGGCGGCAATTCCCGATGCTGCCGTTACCGTCAAGAATGTCGCGAATGGACAGAAACGGCAGGCACAGACGGATGCCACTGGGCGTTACGCCATCCCTGACTTGCCCGTGGGGACATACGACGTGACGGTGGAGCATGCCGGATTTCAAGCGCAAGTTCAAAAAGGGATAATTCTCAATGTCGGCAAGACCGTTTCCTTGGATTTCACTTTGCCGGTTGGACAACGGAGTGAGACGGTTGAAGTCACCGCGCAAGTGCCGTTACTGGAGAGCACGGGCGCCTCAACCGGGAGTACGATGGAAAACCGGCAAGTGACTGAGCTCCCCCTCAATGGGCGGGACTATGCGCGATTTAGTTTGTTGGTTCCTGGGGCCGTAGCCCGGAGCAACTACATCGCCGACTTGAGCTTTGATGGACTACACACCGTTCACAATCAATTCACGATCGATGGCATCGACGCCTCTCGTGTCGATCAGCCCTACATGGCCAACGGCTATGAACGCGGATCGCGGTTGTTGACAGGCAGCTTGGACACGATCTCCGAATTTCGGGTTCAGACCAGCGACTATCAAGCGCAGTACGGGCGTGCCGCAGGCTCTGTGATCAACATTGCCACCAAGTCCGGAGGAAATGAAATCCATGGCACCGTGTTTGATTTCTTTCGAAACGACATCTTAGATGCCAAGAATTTCTTTGCGACAAACAAGCCGGCTTTCCGATTCAACGATTTTGGGGGAAACATCGGGGGACCCATTCGGCACGACAAGACGTTCTATTTCGTCAACTATGAAGGATCGAGACAGCGGCTCGGCATTGTGGGGACCGGAACTGTTCCCAGCCTCCTGCTGAGGAACCAAGTCCTTGCGGCATCGCCGGCCCTCGCGCCAATCATTAATGGTCTTCCACTAGGAACGTCGGCCACGACAAACCCTCTGGTGGACAAGTACACAGTGTCTAAGGTCACTCAGGTGCGTGAGGATACTGCCAGCGTCAGGATTGACAACAACTTCGGGCCCAACGATTCCTTTTATGCCCGGGTGAACGTCAATGATTCCCATGTTTTTGGACCGTTGTTCGGAGTCATGGCGAGCGCGTTGGGCGTGAACGATTTTCAAAACGTTCCGATTCGAACCACCAACATCGCCCTCCACGAACAACATGTCTTTTCCACTCGGATGGTGGGTGAAGTATTGGTGGGGATGCAGCGTTGGGGAAGCCAGATCATTTCGGACGAAGCGATCCCCCTCACGATGATTGTCGGAGTCACCGTACAGCCTGGCACCCGAGGCCGCGGCCTGCAGAACTCCACAAGCTATCAAGGTGGAGGTAACATGAGCTTGACTTTAGGCCGCCACCTGCTGAAATGGGGCGCTACTCTCTACCGGGTTCAAATCAACCGAAGGACAATTGACACGAGTTCTATGATCTTCGCTTCGCTTACTGATTTCATCAATAACAGTCCTTCAACCGCTGCTCTGACCTCCGGCGACCCGGGGCATGGGACGCGGGCCACGCAATTGGGCGCCTTCATCCAAGATACGTTCCAAATCCGGCCAAACCTGACCCTGGATTATGGACTGAGATACGACTTCGAAACGGTGCCGCATGACGCCTTTGACGCGACGCGTCCCTATGACATAGCGACTCAGACTCTGGACCCCGCCGGAACATCGTATTTTCAGTCGAACCGGAAAAACTTTGGGCCGCGCTTCGCGCTCGCATGGTCCCCCACATCTCGGATTGTTGTTCGTACCGGATATGGAATCTTTTGGCAAATCTATCCGGTGGGCTTCGGCGCATACTATGTTCCTCTGAATACCATTCCCGGAAACACCACGTTGCTTCGCGCGCAGATTCCGAACCTGTCTTATCCGTTCACCCCTTTTGTGTCTCAAGGAACCCAGCCGTTACGAACCGTCTATGGATTCGATCCGAAGCGAGCCGATATTTATACGGGACAGTGGAACTTGAGTGTGGGGACGCAGCTCACGACAAATACCGCGCTTCAGATTGCCTACATTGGCAACCACGGCGTGAACCTGAGACGGAATATGAACATCAATTTTTACGACCCGTCCTTGGGTCACCGCCCCAATGTGGGCTACTCGGACATCAACATCGAGGGCAACACAGGGCAGTCGATTTACCATGCCCTGCAAGTCTCGCTGAAACGCCGTTTCGCTTCCGGACTTCTTTTTGATGCGGAGTATACGTACGCTCATGCCATTGACGACGTGCAGGACCAAGGGCTTTACTCAGCCCAACCTCAGGACAATAGCAATCTCAAGGCCGAGCGAGGGAACAGTTCCGGAGACATCCGGCACAACTTCGCGTTTAATGCCATGTATGATCTTCCTGTGGGTCAAGGCCATCGCTTCCTAGGTTCACTTTCCGGTCCCGCGACGAGGATAGTCAGCGGCTGGAGGGTGGCAGTCTTGGGCATCCTCCACACTGGAATTGCCAACACGGTCTACATCGGGACGAATACGTATGGAAACGGGAACTATACCAACCAGCGTCCTAATGTCGTCGCCGGAGTAAATCCCTATCCGGCCAATCAAACCATCAGCAATTGGCTGAATGCGGCGGCCTTTTCAATGCCGGCTTCGGGTACCTTTGGGAATGCTGGTCGCAATACGATTTTTGGGCCTAGTTTCAAACAGGTTGATTTCTCGCTTTTGAAGGAAACCAAGATCGGAGAGGCGAAGAACTTGGAGTTTCGGGCAGAATTTTTCAACATCTTTAATCACCCGAACTTTGATCAGCCCAATACGACGTTTGGAACCAGCAACTTCGGAAAGATATTCAACACCTTTGGACGCACCATTGGAATTGGAACCTCTCGGCAAATCCAGATGGCGCTGAAATTCACTTTCTGACCTTGCTCTCATGTTCCCAGGGAGAACCTCCTCCCAGGTTCTCCCTGAGTTTTTGTACGATTCCTTCAAAAGGGAGCGAGGATCGGTAGCTCTGTCGCCTTAGGGGAACGGGTGTTATCTCTTGCTTCAAAAATCAATCCCTTTCGATTGGGCATGCTTTTCAACGAAAGTCCTAACCCATCACATTGAGTCTGTCATCGGCGATGTCAGTGTGCGCGTGACGTTAAGGAGGAAGTATGAAGCGATGGAGGCGCGGAGGGTCCCTTCTTGTACTTTGGGCGCTGTGCTTGGCCATTCCCGCAAGTGCGCTCCTGGGTCAGAATGACGGAGAGGGAAGAGCAAAGGATGAGAAGAAGGTTGAAGAACTTCCACTGAAGGCTACAAGTAAAATTGAGTTTACCACGGACGAAGGAACGTGGATGTCACTCGATGTCTCGCCGGACGGCAAAAGCATCATCTTTGATCTCCTGGGTGACCTCTACACAGTTCCGGTTTCTGGCGGGACCGCGAGACGAATTATGGGAGGCCTCTCCTTTGAAAGCCAGCCGAAATTTTCCCCCGACGGCGGTCAGATCATATTCCTCAGCGACCGCAGCGGCGCTGAGAACGTCTGGATTGCTAATGCCGATGGCACGAATCCGAAGCCGGTGACTAAAGGTCGAAACCAGTTGTTTGTGTCGCCCAATTGGACGCCCGATGGTCAATACATCATTGTGTCAAAGGCTGGCGACAGTTTGGGTACCTTCTCGTTGTGGCTCTACGATAAGGATGGCGGGGAAGGCGTTCACATAGGACCTCCGGAACCGCCCATTCCTGAGCCCGGATCTGGCGAACCGGAACGGCCCCGCCAAAACAAAATGGGCGCCGTCGTTTCACCCGATGGGCGATACATCTATTACTCTTTCCACACAGGAGCGTTCAATTACAACGCCACCTTCCCCATTTGGCAGGTGGCGCGATTCGATCGTCAGTCGGGAAATACTGTGACGTTGACCGACGCTCCCGGCAGCGCCATGCGCCCCGTTCTCTCTCCCGATGGGAAAGAGCTGGTTTACGCCACCCGTTACAGGACGCAAACCGGCTTGCGTGTCCTGGATCTCAAAAGCGGGCAAGAGCGTTGGCTGATTTGTCCAGTGACTCGGGATGATCAGGAGTCGCGCGCCACACGCGACACGATGCCGGGTTACGCGTTCATGCCCGATGGCCTCTCGCTCCTTGTGTCTATCGACGGGAAAATTCAGCGCGTCGATTGTGAATCGGGGCGCGCTAGTGTCGTCCCATTCACTGCCAAAGTGGAGGCAGACTTTGCGGAGCGCGTCCATTTCGAACATCGCGTCGACGACACTCCTACCGTGCGTGCGCGGTTAATTCAATATCCTCAACTCTCCCCGGATGGGAAGCGTGTCGCCTTCACCTGTCTTAACAAATTATGGCTCATGGACCTGCCAAACGGGAAACCACACCGTTTGACCAGTTCCGACGAAGGTGAATTCATGCCGACCTGGTCGCCCGATGGTCGCTATATCGCTTACGCGGTTTGGTCGACCGGTGGCGGCGCCATTTACAGGGTCGCCGTCGAAGGCGCGTCGCCGCCGGAACGACTTACTCAGGAAAACAAGTATTATTCGTTTCCAGTGTATTCACCGGACGGTACAAAAATCGTGTTTATTTCTGGGCCCGCGGATCAACAGCTCTATTCGGCATTGGAGGAAAATGACGAAGGGGAGATTTCGGGTGTTCCCAAAGCCATTCCCATGGAATTGCGATACATGGCATCTTCGGGCGGCCCGTCGACGTTCATCGCTGAGGCCCCAGGTGGGGAGTACCCCCATTTTGGCAAAGATCCTATGCGCGTGTATTTCACTTCCAAGGCGTTGGTGTTTCGCGCTCCCAGCCAATTGGTGTCCATTCGGTTGGATGGCCTGGATCGACAAACGCCCTTGAAAGTCACCGGATTGGCGCCCCAGCCCTTCCCTCTGCATGCCGATCAGATCATGGTGTCTCCGGATAGTCAACGGGCGTTCGTGAGCCTTCAACATCAACTCTATGTTTTTCCGATCCCCCTACTGGGCAAACAAACCATCACCGTCAACATCACTCCAGAAAAGCCTTCTGTCGTTCCCGTCAAGAAGATCTCACCGGATGGTGGGGATTATCTGTCATGGTCCGCCGACGGCAGATGGGTGGCATGGTCTTTAGGCTCGAAGTTTTATTGGCAGGACGTTAGCGACAACAAGCCGGAAATGGCGGAGATCGATATCGAGCTTCCGCGATCAAAACCGCATGGAACAATAGTTCTTCGAGGCGCCAGGTTGGTCACCATGAAGGGCGATGAGGTTATCGAATCCGGTGACATGGTCATTCACGACAACCGGATTGAGAGCGTTGGGCCCAAGGGGAAAGTGAGGATTCCCGCAGACGCGAAGGTCATCGATGTGGCAGGAAAGACCATCATTCCGGGATTCATTGATGTCCATGCGCACATGTGGGCGCCTTGGTTCGAGCACACCGACCAGGTGTGGCAATATCTTGCCAACTTGGCTTATGGCGTGACCACAACGCGCGATCCGCAAACGACCACGACCGATGTCTTTACTTACGCCGATCTGGTGGATGCCGGTGAGATTGTAGGTCCGAGAATCTATACGACCGGACCCGGTGTTTTCTCTTGGTCGGGGATGTTCGACAAGAATTCGATTTTCAATTTTGTAAAGCGCTATCGAGAGGCCTATCACACGGACACTCTGAAGAACTATATGCCCGGCGACCGCATCGTGCGCCAGTGGGTCATCATGGCGTGCAAGCAGTACGGTATCACCCCTACCACGGAGGGCGGGTTGGACATGAAATTGGACCTTACTCAGATGGCCGACGGATTTTCCGGCAGTGAACACGCCTTGCCGATTCAGCCCCTTTACAAGGATGTGGTCGACTTTGTAGCCAAGACCAGTACTTTTTACACGCCGACGATGTTGGTCGCCTATGGTGCTCCCTGGACCGAGAATTTCTATTTTGAGAACACGGACGTGAAGGACAACAAGAAGCTACGGCGCTTTGTTCCTGCGGAGGTTCTCGATACCATGATTCGCCGACGAAAACAATGGTTCCTCCCTGAAGAATATGGTTACAAGGAAATTGCCAAGGGAGGCGCAGATATCGTTCATGCGGGCGGGCACATGTGTCTGGGCAGTCACGGCCAAATGCAAGGGTTGGGAGCGCATTGGGAAATTTGGAACCTTCAGTCCGGGGGATTGACGCCTTGGCAGACCCTACGCGCTGCGACGCTGACGGGAGCCCAGGCGTTAGGCTTGGACCAGGATCTGGGCTCTTTGGAGGCCGGGAAACTGGCTGATCTCATTGTCCTCGACAAGGACCCACTGAAGGATATCCACAACACTAATACCATTCGTTATGTCATGAAGAATGGCACTCTTTACGACGGAAATACTTTGGACGAGATTTGGCCGACTCAGAAAAAACTTGAAAATCTCTTCTGGTGGAATAGGGGACCGAAGGATGAGGCGGGGGCAAAATAACTCGAAGCCTGCTTACGTGCAAAAGCGCGATGGGATATGTTCGATTGAACTTCCTCATACGCGGAGACGGGTGGAGATCACTGACAGAACCCCTTTCGAACCGAGCCGGGTTTTTCGCTTGGACTTGCTGATCATCGCAAAACAAAGCGACGATTTTTCCCTGGAATGCTCTCGATGTAAGGTGTGCCCGGACAAACCTGTTGTCCGAAAATTGCGGGCGTCCCTACGGCATCCGCCATGTCATCATGCTGCCGAATGAGGGGAACTTGAAGCGACGTCCAATTCGATTGCTGGTTTGGATTCTTTGTTGTTTGAAAGGATCCCAGAAATGACTTTCTTGACCTGACGGATTTGCGGTCCTATAGT
>CAZIDA010000042.1:0-12139 GCA_964537865.1 uncultured Acidobacteriota bacterium | reverse complement strand
GGTCGGAGCGGTTTTGATTCCCGGCGCCGCGGCGCCGAAGCTGGTGACTCGACGGATGATTCGCGAGATGAAGAAAGGTGCGGTGATCGTCGATGTGGCGGTCGATCAAGGCGGCTGCATCGAAACCACGCACGCCACCACGCACAGCCGTCCCACGTTTTTTGTCGAGGGAGTGCTGCATTACTGCGTCGCCAACATGCCCGGCGCGGTTCCCCGGACCTCCACCTTTGCGCTGACCAACGCGACGTTGCCCTACGGTTTGGCCCTCGCCAACCACGGCTTCCTCAAAGCCGTGAAGGCGAGCGCGGCGCTGCGCGAAGGCGTCAACACCTACCGGGGACATTTGACCTATCAAGCCGTCGCGAAAGCGCAGAAGTTGAAATACACCGCCATCGAATCGCTGCTTTAATCCTTCCTCTAAGAAAAATCACCGGGCGCTTCAGTTGAACGGAGCGCCCGGTGATGAATCATTCAGCACTGCAAATCCGACAAAGCGTCTTTATTGAAGCTGATAAAATATAGTGACGCGGTCGAGCTTGGGTAGGCCTGCCGAGCACTCTTCTCGGCGGGACTGCAAGAGGGATGCGTCAGCAGTTTGGGTAGCGCCGGCCTTTCTAGAGGCCGGCGGCCTTTCTTCGCATTGGGGAAAACGCCCCCGGCCTAGAAAACGGCCGGGGCTACCCCCGCTCCGCCGCTTTGAGGTTCCCATCTACTGTCACTATATTTTATCTTTCTCTATAGAGTGGCGCACACGTGCGCTTATGGCATGTGTGCGATGTGACATTGAAATGCCATGTAATCGGTGATTGAAAGTTGAAGAGAATAGAATTGGTAGCGGCGTGTGGACTCGAACCACAGACCTAGGGATTATGAGACCCTCGCTCTACCACCTGAGCTACGCCGCCACGCGTCGCCTCGCGCCCGTGAAGGGCGAAAAATATTAAGACGCGGCGCAAGTTTTTGTCAAACGGAATGACGTGGCGCGGACACCCGCCGCGGCGGGTCTGCGCCACACGGTTTCACCTTCGGCGCCTACCACGGCGTGAGGGTGACCGCGGAACCATTTCCGCTACCAGGAACTGAACCTTGTGCAACTGCTCGTCGACGCGATCGACGATCACGCGAATCCGATCGCCCAAGCGAAACCGGTTTTTTGTGTGATCTCCCACCAACGATTGCTGGATCTCGCGATAGACGTAAAAGTCATCGAAGAGCGAAGCGACGGGAACAAATCCTTCGATGAACCATTCCAGCAACTCGACGTAGAAGCCGTCCTTGTTCACGCCGACAATCAGCGCCTCGAATTCATCGCCCACATGGCCTTCCATGAACTTGGCTTTTTTCCAGTCGACCAGTTCGCGTTCCGCGGCGTCGGCGGCGCGTTCGGAACGGCTCGACTCCTCGCCGATCACCGCCAACTGCTCCTGGGAATACATCGGCGCCGGCGAAGTCTTGGGCGAATGCACGAGAAGATTCTTCAAAATCCGGTGAACCATCAAGTCCGGATAACGCCGGATGGGCGACGTGAAATGCGTGTAGCATTCCGACGCCAAGCCGAAGTGTCCGAGATTCTGCTCGCTGTAGCGGGCCTGCTTGAGCGAGCGGAGCATGAGGTAAGACAGAATCCGCTCCTCCGGCTTCCCTTCGATTTTTTCCACGAGTTGCTGGTAATTCTTAGGACTGATTTGAAGATCGGTAGGCTGCAGCCAAACATTGGAGCGATCAAAACCGGTGGCCCGGCCTCGTGATTCCGATCTCGGATGCTTTCCCCGGCGCGCTCGTTCTCGCGCCGCCTTTTCCACGGTGAGACGCTTCACGATCAGGTCAATGCCCAACGAGTATCCGAAGCTGCGCGCGATTATTTCGAATTCGGCGACGCGCGTGGGATCGGGCAATTCGTGAATGCGGTAGAGCGACGGAATGTCGCGCCCAAAAAGTTCGCGGGCCACGGTTTCGTTCGCGATCAACATGAACTCTTCGATGAGCCGGTGGGCGATGTTGCGCTCGCTGCGCAAGACGCCGGTCATCAAGCCGTTCTCGTCGAAGGTGATCACCGGCTCCGGCAAATCGAAATCGATGGAGCCGCGCGCATCGCGCATGCGATTGAAGACGCGCGCCAACTCTTCCATCAAACGAAATCGCTCCACCAGCGGAGCGTAGCGCTCCATCGCGGCGGGATCGCGATCGACGAGAATCTCGGCGACGTTCGTGTACGTCATGCGCTCGGCGCTGCGAATCACGCCTTGGGCGAAACGGCGCCCAACGACCTCGCCGCGCGAGTTGATTTCCATGATGCACGATTGCACCAAGCGATCGACGTGCGGGTTCAAACTGCAAATGCCGTTCGACAATTCCTCCGGCAGCATGGGGACCGCGCGATCGGGGAAATAAACGGAGGTGCCTCGCAGCAACGCTTCCTCGTCGAGCGCCGAGCCGGGCGTCACATAATGCGAAACGTCGGCGATGTGCACCTGCAATTCGTAATTTCCATTGGCCAATCGATCCACGTAAACGGCGTCATCAAAATCGCGCGCGGTTTCGCCGTCGATGGTGACAATGGGCAATCCGCGAAAATCTTCGCGCCGCCCCAGTTCTTCGCGATTGACTTCTTGAGGAACAGCGCGGGCGGCTTCCAACACCGCTTCCGGAAAGCGATGCGGCAAGTGATGCTTCCGGATGACAATCTCCACATCGATGCCGAAATCACCGGGCTTCCCCAAGACTTCGATGACGCGCCCGCGCGGAGATTCCAGCGGCGTGGGAAAGCGCGTGATTTCAACTTCCACGATCTCTCCATCCTGGGCGCGGCCTTCATCGCCCCGATCGACGATCACCGGATACAGAAACTTTTCATCTTGCGCCACGACCAGATGCGTGCTGCCGCGCTGTTTGAACTGGCCGACCACGGTCGAATATTTCCGGTTCAACACCTTAACGATGCGGCCCTCGGCGCGACGGTCGCGTTTGATGGCGTCAATCTCCACCACCACGCGGTCACCGTCCAACGCGCCGTGCATCTGCAGCGGAGGAATGAAAACGTCGCCTTTGATCTGAAGCTGAACAGCGGCAGAAGGCGAAGTGGACGAAGGGCCGGCCATGCGGTCGAGCGGCTCCAATTCCACGAATCCGTAGCCGTCACGATGCGCGATGAGCGTGCCGGTAAATCGATTGCGAGAGAGTTTCTCTTGCGGCGCCTCAGTTCGAGGCGATCGCGATTGTCGATGGCCAGGGGACGTTGTGGATGCCGGTCGCCGAACTTGCGAGGATGAAGTCGCGTCAGCGGAGGCCGATCGAAAGCGTCCGCCTCGCAGCTTCTGCAATGTTCCTTCCTTGACCATGCGGTCTAACTGTTCCCGCAGATGCCGACGGTCCGCCGCTCCGAGACCCAGAAGCCGGGAAAGGTACTTCTCCTTCACCTGGGATTCACGGACTGTCTTGAGCGCTTCCAGAATTTTCTCTTTGGTGACGTTCATTGGCTAAGTTGAATCGCGGCAAATCACATGCTGAAGGGATAGTACCATTGTCGCCAATTTCAAAAGAAGAATTTCGTGCCGGAGACAGTCGCCTCAGGCTCGCCGCGGCGGGCCGAGATGCGCAGAGAAGCCCGAGGCTAATTTCGGGGCAGTCCCTCATGGTCGGCGCGGCGACCACTCAAATGTATGAAAATCTCCGGTTCGATCAGATGCAGGCCCGGAGGGCCTGAATATGTGTAGCCCCGCCCGCTGCTCCGCTGCTTTTGCGGAGCGAGGGCGGGGTCAACCGGGAAGAAATCGTCAAGCCCCGTCAGGGGCGACAGAATCCCAAACCGTGAAGGTCTCCTATTTTGGGGCAGACGCCGCGGCGGGTCTGCCCCACGACGGCTCTGCTGTTTCTACCGCTCAATCGCCTGAAAAGGGACCCCATTAGCGTGAAATCTTCTTGATTATCCGGATATCCCTCGGTAAAATTGCGTGGATTTATAAACAGATTTTAGGTTAATGTTACTTTCCCACGGGGCGATGTGTCGCCCGCGTGGCCCGGGGAATTCTTTTTGAAGGATAAAAATTTCGTGTGTGGTTAAGGCGGTTGACGTGGTAGCGGACCACACCTGAGGTGATGGAATGTATAGTGACGCCGTGCTTCCGGAGCAGACCGGACCCCGAGGACGACTCGGTTCCATGCGTGGGTCGGCCTTTCTTTCAGGCTTGGCCAACGTGGCGTGGAAAACCTTCCAAGCGTTCAACCGTATGCTTCCCGAAGGAGAACAAATCGCGCCGAAGTGGGCGCCGGGAAAACTCTTGAAGAGTTATGAGCGCACGGCCCCAGTCTTGGGTGTCCCGCGACAGACGGATTCCTTGTGCCCGAAGTGCGTCAAAGAAGTTCGTGATGCGGTCATTTCCGGAGAGAAGAACCTTTCGGAGTATTACGACAAACACTCCGGTGAAATCAAGGCGGACATTGTGGAAATCGGCGGACAGGTTTTCATGAAGAAGACTTGCCCCAAGCACGGTGAGATTGAAGACATTCTTTCCACCGACGTGAATTGGACGCGGCGCATCGAATCGCTTTTCTTTGGCCGCGATTTTCGATGCGGCGACGACAACGACGTTCACCGGCATGGAACTTCCACTATCAAGTTTGGTCGCGGCGCCGTGCTGACGGTCGACCTTACCAACCGCTGTAACATGATGTGCAATCCCTGTTTCATGGATGCCAACCAGGTGGGATACGTTCACGAGCCGAGTTGGGAGGACGTGAAAGGGATTTTGGATCGCGCCGTTTCCTTCAAGCCGCGCCGGCAATCGATCATTCTGCTTTCGGGCGGCGAGCCGACTGTGGCATCCACGTTTTTGAGAACGGTAGAGTACGCCAAGGAAGTCGGCTTCTATCGCATCCTCGCGGCCACCAACGGCATCCGCTTCGCCCAGGATCTGGAATTCACGCGGCAGGCGCACGAAGCCGGATTGCATGGCGCTTATCTGCAATTCGACGGTGTCGGCGAAGACGTCAATGCGCACCGCGGCGTCGGCAATCTGTTTGACGTGAAGTTGCAGGCCATCGAAAACATGGCGAAGGTGGGGATGAAGACCACGCTCGTCACCACCATTCTGAACGGCATCAACAATCACCGCATCGGCAAGATCGTTGAGTTCGCCATGCAGAATATCGACAAGATTCAGACCATCGCGTTTCAGCCGGTGTCGTTCACCGGGCGCGACGAGGACATCGACGACGCGCGCCGCAAGGCCCAGCGCTACACGCTCTCGCAAATGACCGTGGACTTGAAGAGTCAGTTGGGCGACGACTTGCAGCCGATGCGCGATTGGTTTCCGCTGTCGTCCTACTCGGCGTTCACGTCCGTCATGGACATGTTGGCGGGCGCGGACGCGCCGTGGGGGTGGAGCGCGTGCAATTGCCATCCCAACTGCGGCATCTTTACGTTGCTGCTGGTCAATCGCCGCACCGGCGAATGGTGCCCCATCTACAGGTTCTTCAACTACGAACAATTCATCAAAGACGTGGCGTTGATTACCGACTCCGCGCGCGGGCGGGCCATGACCGCGACGCAATTGGCCCTCGCGATCATGCGCAACTACGACGCGCGAAAGGCGCCCAAGAGTTTTCCGATCGGCCAGTTGATCTCCCTCTTCAAGCCGGCTTCCGAAAGCGCCGACAGCGACCGCAACGATCGCATGAAGACGCGAACCGTGAAGGATGAGTGGCGCATCCTGTGCGTCGAAGGAATGTGGTTCCAGGATCTCTTCACCTACGATTTTCGCCGCACCGAAATGTGCGTCATTCCGTACGGCACGCAGGAGGGCGAAATCTCGTTCTGCGCTTACAACACCGGTGTGGGTTGGCGGCAGTTGATCGAAAACATGCGCATGACCAAGACCACGGCGGAATGGTACAAGGCCTTCGGCCGTCATGAGGTGTACGCCGCCGGAAAGAAAGTGGAATTGCCGGCGCTCGATCATCATCTCACAGTGCCGGAGTTGAAAGCTGAAAACGGTGTGGCCCCGGATGTGCGCCTCGAAGAACTCGATTTTGGCGGCGGCCCACTTCACAGCGGCGGTTCCGCGCGTCCTCATCAGCCGGTGAAAGAAGAAGAATTCGTTTCGGTGGGAAAATAGACAACAGGTGAGCGCTCTGGAATTATCCTTCCCCGGCTTCAAACTCGACTCCAATGAAATTCTTCAGTGGTGATTCAAATCTCCTTGCGTGGAAGGAGAGTCGCCGCGGAGCGGTCCGCCAGCATTTTGGCGGATAGCCTGGGGTCTAAGGCTACTACCTTCGGCCGCTCCGCGGCCACATTGTGACTACTGGCGAGGGAATTTCAAATCGAGAGCCATCACTCACACCTTCGCTTTTGGCGCCTGGCTTCATCTCATGATATAGTACGCCCTTCGTCGTAGTCACATCGCGACACGAGGCTTTGTGAACGATCGGCGCGACGACTTTCCTTCCTGCGCCGAGCGGACATTCCTTGAACCATTCTCAATCCGGGAGTTTTTATGAATTATTTTCTAAACGAGCAGCAACGGACGATCAAGGAACTTTGCCACAAGATCGGCGTGGAGCGCATCAAGCCGGTCCGCGCGGAATACGATGAGACCGGGAAATTCCCGTGGGACATCGTCAAAGTGTTGGGCGAGACCGACATCATGGGCGTTTATTTGCCGGAGGAATTTGGCGGGCTGGGCGGCGGCATCACCGAGATGGTCGTGGCGACCGAAGAGTTGTCGCGCTTCTGCGGCGGCATTGCGTTGGCCTTCGCGGCCACCGGGCTCGGAACTTTTCCGATCTTGTTGTTTGGGAATGCGGAGCAAAAGAAGAAGTATCTCCCGGACATTGCAGCCGGAAGAAAGCTGGCGGCGTTTGCATTGACGGAGTCCGGCGCCGGAAGCGACGCGGGCGCCATTCGCGCCACAGCCACCAAAAGCGGCGATTACTATTTGCTCAACGGCACCAAACAGTGGATCACCAACGGCGGCGAAGCAGAAACCTACACAGTGATCGCGTTGACCGACAAAAGCCGGGGAGCGCGCGGCGCCACCGCCTTCATCGTCGAGAAAGGAACGCCCGGCTTCACCTTCGGGAAGAAAGAAAACAAAATGGGGATTCGCGCTTCGGCAACGCGCGAGCTCGTTTTTGAAGACTGCAAAGTTCACAAAAGCCAAATTCTGGCGCGCGAGGGGATGGGCTTCATCGTCGCGATGAAGACCTTCGACATCACGCGGCCGGGCGTGGCGTCGCAAGCCGTCGGCATCGCGCAAGGAGCGTTTGATGAAGCGCTGGCCTACGCGCGCGAGCGGCATCAGTTCGGAAAACCCATCTCCTCGTTCCAAGCCATCCAGTTTATGTTGGCCGACATGGCCATGAAGATCGAGTCGGCCCGCGCGTTGATTTTCGCCACGGCGCGGATGATCGACTCCGGGGAAACCAAGGTCTCCAAAGAAAGCGCCATGTGCAAGGCCTTTGCTTCCGACGTGGCCATGGAAGTCACCACCAATGCCGTGCAGATTCTGGGCGGATACGGATACATGAAAGATTATCCCGTCGAGAAAATGATGCGCGACGCCAAGATCACGCAGATCTACGAGGGCACCAATCAGATTCAGCGCCTCGTCATCGCCTCCAATCTGATTAAAGAATCCGCCGCCGGCATCATCTGATTTCGATGAGATCGCTTTTGCTGCCGGACGAAGCAAGCGATGTCAGCCTATTTTTCTTCATTCACTCCCACCTTTCTCATTCTGATTATCGCCGCGTATGGCGGCGACGCTGTGGTATGCTCTTACCCTTCTTGAGGAAGATTGATGAAGCCGATCTTGGTAGGACTGGGTGAGGTGTTGTGGGACCTCTTTCCGACGAGCAAGCAGTTGGGAGGAGCGCCGGCAAACTTTGCTTTTCGCGCGCACTCCTTGGGCGCGGACGGCGTGGTCGCCTCCTGCATCGGCGACGACGATTTTGGCCGGGAGTTGGAAGAGCAACTTTCCGCGCTCGGTTTGTCGCGGGAATATCTTTTCAAAGATCCGATGCATCAAACCGGCACGGTGTGCGTCGACGTGGATGAAAGCGGGCGGCCCACGTACAAAATTTTCGAACGAGTTGCTTGGGATTTCATTCCATCGCATCCGCGCCTGATGTCACTGGCCGCGCGCGCCGATGCGGTCTGTTTTGGATCGCTGGCTCAGCGGGCGCCGGTCTCGCGTAGCACCATTGGCGCCTTCCTCGAACACGTTCGTCCGGAATGCCTGCGCCTCTTTGACGTGAATTTGCGTCCGCCTTTCTACACCCGCGACATCATCGACGCGTCGCTCAGTTTGGCAAACGTCGTCAAGGTGAACGATGAAGAGTTGCAGGTCGTGGCAGGCCTCCTTTCCATTGCGGGAGACGAATCGACCATTCTCGAAGAACTCGCTCATCGCTATCCTCTTCGCTTGATCGCGCTCACGAAAGGTTCGCAGGGCAGTGTTCTCTTTGCTCCCGGTGAAAAGACTTCGCTCCACCCAGGATTTGCAGTGGGGGTGGTTGATTCGGTGGGAGCGGGCGACAGCTTTGCGGCCTCGCTCGTCTTGGGAGTCCTCAAAGGATACGATCTCGGCCGCATCAATGAATGCGCCAACCGGATTGCTTCTTACGTTTGCACTCAAGAGGGCGCCACCGCGGCGTTGCCGGAAAGTTTAGATTGTTCCGGAGGTCATCACAACGCCGGTTGAAGAGTTATGAGAATTCCCGAGAAGATGCGCGCCATGGTGTTGGACGCGGCGAATCGTCCGCTGACTTTGGAAGAAGTTCGCGTGCCGACGCCGGGGAATGAAGAAATTCTGATCCGTGTCCGCGCCTGCGGAGTGTGTCGAACTGATTTGCACATCGTCGACGGAGAGCTGAAAGAGCCCAAGCTGCTGCTCATTCCCGGGCATGAGATTGTGGGAGAAGTCGCGCAATTGGGAACGGGCGTCGCTCAATTCAAGCCGGGCGAACGCGTGGGCGTTCCGTGGTTAGGGTACACGGATGGAAAATGCCGCTTCTGTCAAAAGGGACAAGAGAATTTATGCGAGCATCCGTTGTTCACCGGATACACGAGGGACGGCGGCTATGCCGAATACACGGTGGCGCACGAGCGCTACTGCTTTCATTTGCCGAAAGTTTTTTCCGATACCGAGGCGGCGCCGCTGCTTTGCGCCGGATTGATTGGCTATCGCGCCTATCGTTTGGCCGGTGAAAACTTCGAGCGCCTTGGGATTTACGGATTCGGCGCTGCGGCTCACGTCATCGCTCAGATTGCGGTCCATCAAAGCAAGCGCGTTTACGCTTTCACCAAGCCGGGCGATCGAAAGGGTCAAGAATTCGCGCGGAGCTTGGGCGCGGTGTGGGCCGGCGGCTCGGACGAAAAACCGCCGGAAGAATTGGACGCCGCGCTGATCTTTGCGCCCGTGGGCGCCTTGATCGTGTCGGCCCTTCGCGCCGTCGCGAGGGGCGGAGTAGTGGTGAGCGGCGGAATTCACATGAGCGACATCCCTTCGTTCCCGTATCGCTTGCTTTGGGAAGAGCGATCCATCCGGTCCGTGGCCAATCTGACGCGACGCGATGGGGAAGAGTTGTTGGCGCTGGCAGCGGAGATTCCGGTGAGGACGGAAGTCCAGCTCTTTCCGTTGGCCGATGCCAACGAAGCGCTTGCGTCTTTGCGCGAGGGAAAGATTCAAGGGGCCGCGGTGCTGACGATGCAACGGGAATTCGCCGGCGCCTTCATATAAATGATGAAGCGAGAAATATGAAGTCACTCGGTTTGGCTGTTTTTCTTTCAGTTTTCTTTTCTATCTACGCGCTCGTCAACTTCTACATTTTCATTCGGGGTCTTGAGGCCCTTCCGCACAACTCCTTGGAGCGCACGGTGTACATCCTACTGTTCTGGGGAGTGGCCCTTTCGTTCATCGTCGGTCGGGTGTTTGAACGATTCTTGCCGGTCCTGGTGTGCGATCCGTTGATCTGGATCGGATCGTTTTGGATTGCGGCCATGCTCTACCTTTTCATGGCCGTGCTGCTCTTGGATTTCTTGAGAGGAACGAATGCGCTCATCGGTTTTCTTCCGGCCTCGCTCAACAATCCTTCGCTGCGCATCAAGGAGGTCACGGCGCTGGTGACACTCGGCGTCGTTGGGGTGATTCTGATCGCCGGACACATCAACGCCCTCTTTCGCAAAATCACGCGGCTTCCGCTGACGATCCACAAAAAGGCCGGTGAAATGAAGTCGCTGAACATTGTCGCGGCTTCCGACATTCATTTGGGAACCATCGTCGGCCGTCGCCGCTTCGATCGCATGGTCGAAGCGATGAACCGGTTGAACCCCGACCTCGTCTTGTTGCCGGGAGATATCGTCGACGAAGATTTGGGGCCGGTCATCCGGCAGAACATCGGCGAGTCGCTGAAAAACCTGAAGGCGAAGTACGGCGTTTACGCCATCACCGGAAACCACGAATATTTTGGTGGGGTGGAAGAAGCGTGCCGCTATCTCACGGAGCATCATGTGACCGTGCTGCGCGACGCCACGGTGAAGATCAACGGAGGCGTCTACCTCGTCGGCCGTGAAGATCGAAGTTACAATCACCGCTCGGGTCAGAAGCGCAAATCGCTGGAAGCGTTGATGGCGGGGATCGATCGAAACAGTCCGGTGATTGTGATGGATCATCAGCCGTTCGGCCTGCAAGAGGTCGCAACGCAGGGCGCCGACCTGCAGTTGTCCGGGCACACGCATCATGGGCAGTTATGGCCGATGAATTACATCATCCGCGCCATCTATGAAGTCGGCTGGGGCTTTCGGAAGATCGGCGAAACCCACGTTTACGTTTCCAACGGCGTCGGCACTTGGGGACCGCCGGTGCGCGTTGGAAACCGTCCTGAAATCGTGAATATTCAATTGAGCTTCGAATGAACGGTCCGGCAACTTTTCGATGAGACCGGGCCTGGATGATCGCGGTGCTGCTCGCAGCGGCGCTCTCACACTCGAACCGAGTGTGTTGTGAAACTGTTCATTTGAAGAGCGCGCGCAACTTTTTGGATTTTTTTGTTTGAAGTCTGTCGAGAACAGGTTCATTATGACGGAAATTCGTGGAGTTCACCGGACTCGGAAAGGGATAGGATTGGACGGGATTCGTAAGCTTTGGGCGACTAAACGTCGCGTCACAGTTTTCCTCATCAAACCTTCCAACTACGACGACGACGGATACGTGGTCACGCATTTTCGAGGAGTGCTTCCCTCAAACACCTTGAGCTGTCTGGCGGCGCTCACGGAGGATGTGGTCCGGAAGAAGCTGTTGGGCGACAACCTCGAGATTCGCATGCGGCTCATGGACGAAACCGTGCAGCGGATTCCAGTGAAAGAGATCTGCCGGAAGGCGCGCCGTTCGCGAGGACAGGTCATCGTCTGCTTGGTGGGCGTTCAATCAAATCAATTTCCCCGGGCTTCCGATCTGGCGCGGCGATTTCGCGCTGCCGGATGCACCGTCATGATCGGCGGCTTCCACGTCAGCGGCTATCTGGCGATGCTGCCGCAAATTCCACCGGAGATTCAATCCTTGATGGATCGCGGAATCACGGTGGTTAAAGGCGAGGTGGAAGAAACTTGGGGCGCCTTGCTGAAGGACGCCGTCGAGGAGCGCTTGCTGCCGCTGTACGATTTTGTGGACGACAAGCCGGACCTTTACAACCAACCGGTTCCTCTGATCGACACGCGCTTGTTGAAGCGTTTCATGGCTTCAAATTTTGGAACCATCGATTGCGGACGCGGCTGTCCGTTCAATTGCAGCTTTTGCACCATCATCAACGTGCAAGGGCGGAAGATGCGCGTGCGATCCGCCGAATGCATCGCCACGGCGATTCGTTCCAACTGGCAGCGCAACAAGGTAAACTTTTATTTCTTCACCGACGACAACTTTGCCCGGAACATTCATTGGGAAAAAATTCTCGACGCGCTGATCGATTTGCGCGAGAAGGAAAACATCCAGGTTCGCTTCATGATGCAAGTGGACGTGCTCTCCTACAAGATTCCGCGGTTTGTCGAGAAGGCCCGTCGCGCCGGATGCACGCAAGTCTTCATCGGCATGGAATCGATCAATCCGGAGAGTTTAAAGGACGCGCAAAAGGCCCAGAACAAGGC
>CAZIDA010000041.1:0-12176 GCA_964537865.1 uncultured Acidobacteriota bacterium | reverse complement strand
CCTTTGATGCCGGAGCGAACGACGCATCGCTTCTTTTTCGTATCGGTGGTCATAATCGCTTCGGAGAAGTCTTCGTGGCAGGAAGGGGAGAGCGCGGCAACGAGTCCGGGGATGGCGACAGCGATTCGAGCCATCGGCAAAGGTTGACCGATGACACCGGTGGAAGCGACCAGCATGGAATATCTTGGAAGCTCCAACGCTCGCGAGGCCAGGTCGCTCATCAATGTCGCGTCGCGAAGACCTTGTTTTCCAGTACAAGCATTGGCGTTTCCAGAGTTCACGATAACAGCTTGAACGCGGTTGCGCGCGCGGCGAAGATAGGCGCGCGAAATTTCTACAGGCGCCGCCGCTACGCGATTCCGTGTAAAGAGAGCGGCGCCGATGGCCGGTTTTTCAGACACGAGGAGCGCCAAATCTCTCCGGTGAGATCCGGGCTTGATTCCCGCCGACCCCGCGGCCGCTTTAAATCCGTTGGGAGCGGTGATGCCGCCTTCAACTTCTTCCCATCGATCAATGAATTCGTTCTTGGCCATTCGCTGAAACTCGGCCCTCGACACTCTGAGCGCCTCTGGGACCGGCAAGCGCCGACGCGTTGAATGTGTACAAACCTTCTCGAAAGAACAAGGCGTAACAACGATCTGGGCTGCCCGGATCAACGAGCACCGAGCTGTACTTCAGGCCGCTCTCCGGAAAGGGATTGATCCACTGCCATGTGGCGCCCAGATCCGTGGAGCGATACGCCGATCCGTAAAACGATTCCGTGGCGTAAATTTGAACACCGGCATGAGCGTCGATCCGAATGTCTGAAATATCGGATTTGGGCATACCGCCTTTCGCGAGCATCCACGAGAGGCCGCCGTCAAGCGAACGATAAAGTCCGCGACCGGTCGCAACCAAAATGATGTTGCCTTTTCCGGGAACCGCGACAATCCGATGGATCGGCGTCGGTCCGTCGTCCAAGGTCGCCGGCGTCCAATGGGATCCTTCATCGCGGGAAATCAGCAGTCCGTCGGAGGTTCCATAAAAAACCCGGCCATCGGGGAGCGCGAGGACCGACGATCCCGGCGCTTCGTCGTCGGGCGTTTCAATCTTCTTCCATTTCGTGCCGGTGTCGCGCGAGACAAACAAGCCGCGTTGCGACGCCGCAAAGAAGTAATGGCCGTACGCGGGCTCACCCGAAAAACTCATAACCGAGCCGAGGCCTTTTGAAATAGTCATCGCGGCAGCGACCGCGGGAACGCGCGAACGGCTCCCGGAGCGCGCCATCGCTTGGCGGGCGCGCGACGCATAGCGAGGGGGCGTTTCCACCAACAGATCGGCGCGCTTCCAGCGCCGCGTGGAAGGATCGAGGACGAACGCGCCGTCCGTCGTTCCGGCCCAGATGGAACCATCGTCCGGCGACTGGAAGAGCGTGTGAACATCCGTCGATTCCAGGCCATCGATCTGTTGCTTCCACGTGCGTCCGCCGTCATCGCTTCGAAACACGCCGCCATTCGCGTGGTCGTACAGCACCGAGACAAAAATCCGCTGGGGTGAGGCATGATCGAAGAGAACGGAAGAAATCGCGCGGCTCGTGAAGCCGTCGTTGCTGGCTCTGAAGAATTGACCATTGTCGTTGCTCACGAGCACTCCGGCATCGTCGGTTCCGAGATAAATTCGGGAAGGATCGCGCTTGTCGATCACGATGGCGTTCACCGTCAATGTGCGCGAGGAGATCAGTTGCCAATTCGCTCCCGCGTCGAGGCTGCGCCAAAGTCCTTCCGTCGTTCCGGCAAAAATGGTGTTGGGATTGCCCGGAGGGGCGGCGATGGCCCGCGTCCTTCGGCTCGATGAAGGGATGCCCTTGAACTTGTTCCAAAGCTCTCCGCCGTTGGAAGAAGTGTAGATGCCCGTGCACGCGCTCAAGAGAACGCTGTCGGGAAGCGAGGAATGAACGAAGATGGCAAAAACATCGGAATCCGTCACGATTCCCCGGTGAATCGAAAGCCATGACTGTCCGCCATTCACGGTCTTCCAAGGAAGATGCCATGTGCCGGCGTAGATGACCTTGGGGTCGCGCGGATCGATGGCGATGGATTCGACGTTTCGGATCTCAGCGCTTCCCACCGGTGAAATCTGCCGCCAGGTTTGCCCGGCGTCGACTGTCTCAAAAACCCCGTCCAGCGTTCCCGCCACCAGCGCCTTGGAATCACTTGGCGCCATGGCCAGGGCGCGCACGGATTGTCCGCGCATGCCGGGCAACTCCTTCCATGTGACGCCGCGATCGGAGCTAAAGTAAACGCCTCCCTCGGCGGCTGAGAGAATGGACCAAACGCCGGCATAGAGCCGCTTGCTGTCGCGCGGATCGATGACCAGGTGATCGACGACGAGATCCGATTGCGGCGCGACCGAGCTGAGCCTGGCCCAATGAGCGCCACCATCGTCGGAGGCGAAAATCTGGCTGTCGACCGTTCCGAGATAGAATCTTTGGGGAGTTTGAGGATCTTGAACGAGAGATCGAACGTCGCCGCCAAAAGGCCCGAGCGATTGCCACTGCGCCCATAGAGGCGCGCCCATCAGGCACAGAGAAAGGAACAACCCAATCGGAAAGCGTCGAAACATTGGCGGCCGCACGATCCTTTTAAAGAAGTGATTATTGCTAGGAACTTCTTTTTTTGTAAAGGGAAAACCGCGAAGTCATCCGCGAAAAGGGATACCCGGCTCGGCGCGTCGTCGCGGGGTTCCATCACAATTTTCGGATCATCGCAATTTCGTTGCAGTTGTTGAAGAAGGTGCAGTTGATGCAATCCTTCCACACCTTCAGGGGAAGAGCGCTGTGCGGAACCATTTGAAAGCCGAGCTTCTCGAAGAATTGAGGAACGTAAGTGAACGCGAACACATTGCTGACTTCCATGGCCCCAGCGTGCTCCAGGAGTTGCAGAACAATCTGTCGTCCCACGCCGCGGGTCTTGTAATCCGGGACGACCGCGAGCGCGCGGACCTCCGCCAAATCTTTCCAGAAAAAATGAAGGGCGCCCGCTCCCACCACCGCGCCGCCGTCTTCGGCCACGAAATAGTCTCGAATGTCTTCGTAGATTTGCATCAAGGTGCGCGGCAGCATCAGACGCTCCGCCGCGTACACCTCAATGATGGATTGGATGGCTTCGGCGTCCGACAAGCGCGCCTCGCGCAGCACGAAGCGCTCCGCAACCGCGGTGGTCACGCGGTTATTGGATTTTGGATAGGAATCTTTTGGCATCTTGAATGGCTCTCCGCACCCGGAATGCTGCCGTCCCTCCCTGCAATGATTTCTTCTCAATGCTCCGGCGAACGCCGATCTCCTTGAAGAGGTCCGGCCCAAAGAGGGGAGAGAAGGAGCGAAACTCCGACAGCGTCAACTCTTCCAGCGGGCATTGCTTCTCCATCGCGCGCAGCACCAACTTGCCGACAATCTCATGCGCCGAACGAAACGGCAGTCCTCGGCGGGCCAGGTAATCGGCGCAATCCGTGGCGTTGGAATAGCCCAACTCGGCCGCTCGCTCCATTTTCGTTGGTTTGATTTTCAGCGAAGCCAGCATTCCGGGCAGCACTTCAAGCGAAGAATGCAGCGTGTCGACCGTGTCGAAGAGCGCCTCTTTGTCTTCCTGCAAGTCTTTGTTGTAGGTCATCGGAAGACCCTTCATCGTCACGAGCAGGCTTTGAAGATTCGCGAAAGTGCGCCCGGCCTTGCCGCGGACCAGCTCCAAAGCATCCGGGTTCTTCTTCTGTGGCATGATGCTGCTACCCGAAGTAAAGGCATCGCTCAATTCCAAAAAATCAAACTCCGCCGTTGAGTAAAGGATCAAATCTTCGGCCAGGCGGCTCAGATGCATCATCAGGATGGCGCCGCTGCTCAGAAACTCCAGCGCGTAGTCGCGATCGCTGACGGCATCGAGACTGTTGTTCGAGACCTCGCGCAAGCCGAGCTCCTTCGCGAGAAATTTCCGGTCGAATCGAAATCCGCTCCCGGCGAGAGCGCCCGAGCCCAGAGGCAGCACGAGCAGCCGATCTTCCGATTCCCGGAAACGCTCCCAGTCCCGCCGCAGCATTTCAAAATAAGCCATCCAGTAATGCGACAGCAGAATCGGCTGCGCGCGCTGCAGATGAGTGTATCCCGGCAAAACGATTTCGAAATGCTTTTCGGCATTGTCGACCAACACCCTCATCAGCGCCAGCAGGCGTTGTTGGACAGCGCGGTTCTCATGTCGCGCGAAAAGCCGAAGGTCCAGCGCGGTTTGATCGTTTCGGCTGCGGCCGGTGTGTAACTTCTTTCCGACAGACCCGGCGCGCTCGATGAGCTTGGCTTCGACGAAGGAATGAACATCTTCATACTGCTGAAGAGCGCCGAGCACGAAATCCGAATCGCGCAAACTTTTTTCTTCAATCCATCGAAGTCCCCGAAGCAAGGCCGCGGCTTCGCGCGTCGTGAGAAGCCCGGCCTTCCGCAAGGCTTTGCTGTAAGCGATGCTTCCTTCAAGATCGAAGGGCAGCAATCGATGGTCGAAGGGAAACGAATCGTTAATCCGGGAAAACTCCGGCGCCGGCGGAAGTCGGAATCGACCGCCCCAGATCTGCCCCGGTTTAGTTTTGCGAGTTCCAGCGACGAGCTTTGACGGTTTCGAGTTTTTCATCGAGTATGGCTTTCACTTTTACCGGGAGACCGAGGCAGTTGATGAATCCTTCCGCGTCTTTCTGGTTGTAAGACTCGCCCATCGTGAAGGACGAAAGATCTTCGCGGTATAGGGAGAACGGGGACTCGCGCCGAATGACGCTCACGTTTCCTTTGTAGAGCTCCAAGGTCACCTCGCCGGTGACCGGCTCCTGGGTCGAGGTCACGAAAGCGTCGAGCGCTTTTCGAAGCGGCGTAAACCAATTTCCGTAGTACACCAACTCGGCATATCGTAAGGCGACCTGTTCTTTGTGGTGCAAGGTTTCGCGGTCGAGGCAGATCGCTTCCAACTCGCGGTGCGCCAGGTAGAGCAGCGTTCCGCCGGGCGTTTCGTAGCAGCCGCGCGATTTGATTCCCACCAGGCGATTTTCGACCAAATCAATGCGGCCGATTCCGTTTTCGCCGCCGATGGAATTGAGCACTTCAAGAACGGCCACCGGGCTCAAGGAGTCTCCGTTCACGCTCACCGGCGTTCCTTGCTCGAATCCGAGGGTCACTTGAGCGGGCCGATCGGGAGCCTCTTGCGGCGAACGCGTGGTCAGCCACATGGATTCTTCGGGCGAATGATTCAGACTCTCGAGTCGGCCGCCTTCGTGCGAGACATGCCAGAGGTTTCTGTCGCGGCTGTAAATCTTCTCCTTCGACGCGGTGATGGGAACGTGCCGCGCCTGCGCATAATCGATGGCGTCTTCGCGGGAGCGGATGTTCCATTCCCGCCAAGGCGCCACAACCTTCAGGCGCGGCGCCAAGGCTTTGTACGTCAGCTCGAAGCGGACTTGATCGTTGCCTTTGCCGGTGCAGCCGTGCGCCACGGCGTCGGCGCCTTCGAGCAGCGCGATCTCCACTTGGCGCTTCGCAATCACCGGGCGCGCAAAAGAAGTTCCGAGCAAATATTTGGTTTCATAAACGGCGCCGGATCGCAGCGTCGGCCAAATATAGTCTCGAACGAACTCTTCTCGAAGGTCTTCAATGTAAATCTTGGAAGCGCCCGTGGCGATCGCCTTTTCGCGCAGCCCTTCCAATTCTTCTCCTTGGCCGACATCGGCCGCCATCGCCACGACTTCGCAGCCGTAATTCTCTTTAAGCCAGGGAATGATAATTGAGGTGTCGAGTCCACCCGAATAGGCCAAGACGACCTTCTTGATTTCTCCGTTGTTCATGGTTTCAAACCTTCATTCAGTGAGATTCTGAAAACGACGCTTCGGCGCCTTTCAAGCGCCTCGCGACGGCTCTGCTTGAACCGCGGCAAGCACTTCACGCAATGCCGCAATCATTTCGTCGATCTGATCTTGTCGAATCAGATACGGGGGAAGAAATCGCAGCACTTTTTCATGAGCGCAGTTGATGATAAATCCCCGATCCAACATCGAGCGGGCCATGGATTTGCCGGGGGATTCCAGCTCCATGCCCAGCATCAGCCCGGCGCCTCGAACCTCTTTCACAAAAGGGAATTGAGATTTCAGTTCCATCAATCGGCGCTTGAAATGGTCCCCGAGATTCCGAATTCTTTCCAACAATCGCTCTTCTTCCAGGACGGCGAGAAATTCCAGGCTGAGTCGGCAGGCCAGCGGACCGCCGCCGAAAGTGGAACCGTGCATGCCAGCGGCAAAGTCGTCGCGGAATTGTTCGGCCCCAAGCAGGGCGCCCATCGGAATCCCAAGTCCCAACGGTTTTGCCAACGTCACCAAGTCCGGGCGTATTCCCAATCCGTGACTGGCGAGGTAATGGCCCGTTCGACCCATGCCGCACTGCACTTCGTCAAAGATCAGGAGGGCGCTGTGGCGATCGCAGGCTTCACGCGCAACCTTCAGAAAATCTCGAGTAAGAACCTGAATGCCGCCCTCACCAAGAATCGGCTCCAAGATGACGGCGCAGGCGGCATCCGTCACCGCCTCGGTCAAGGCGCTCACGTCGTTCACCGGGACAAACTTCACGCCGGGAATGAGCGGCGCAAATGGGATCTGGTACTTTTCCTGGCCGGTCACCGAGAGCGCGCCAAGCGTTCTTCCGTGAAAGGAATCGCGCAAGGCCACATATTCATATTTCCGGTTGGCGCCGTTCTTTGACTGGCGAAAAGCCCGGTTGCGAGCCAGCTTGATGGCGGCCTCATTGGCCTCGGCGCCGCTGTTACAAAAGAACACCCGACTCAAGCCGGTTACTTCGCAGAGCTTGGTCGCCAGTCGCGCCTGATACTCGTTGTGAAAGAGATTGCTGACGTGAAGGACTTTCGCCGACTGATCGCTCAGCGCCGCCACGACGCGCGGATGGTTATATCCGAGCGCGTTGACGGCGATGCCGCTCAAAAAATCGAGATAGGCTTTGCCTTGGGCGTCAAAGAGCGTCACGCCGTCGCCGCGCACGAACACGACGGGCGTCCGGGCATAGGTCGGGAAAACATGCTGCTGATCGAGAGCCATCACGTCGGGGCGCGTCGTCATGGCTCACGCTCCGGCCTGGATGGCGGTGCCGAGCGGCTCACCCTTCGCGATCAGCCGCTTCAGGCAATCTTCCACCGAACCGTTGAGAATGTTGATGCCGTTGACTCCCCCGTCGAGCGCGGTCATGCAGGCCTTCAGCTTCGGCAACATGCCTCCCGATACGATATTTTGTGAAACCAACGACCGGATGCATTGCGGATTGATTTTCCGGATGACCGTTTTGCGCTCGTTGAGCACGCCGTCCACGTCGGTCAAAAAAACAAGCTGATCGGCCCGCAGCGCGATAGCGCAGGCCGCCGCCATTTGATCGGCGTTGATGTTGTAATATTTGTGATCCGGCCCCATGGCAATGCAAGCGATGACCGGGAGGTAGTCGTTGCGAAGCAGCAGATCGATCAGATCCGTCTTGATCATCGAGACCGTTCCCACGAAGCCATAATCGATTTCGTCGTGGTGAATCTTCTCCGCGGTGATGGAACCGCCGTCCCCGCCGCATAGCCCGATGGCGCGCACTCCCGCTTCGGCAAACGAAGCGACCAATTTTTTGTTGACGATGCCGGCGAGCGTCATCAAGGCGGCGTCCATCGTTTCCGCCGAAGTGATGCGCAGCCCTTCGTGAAAAGTCGACGGAACGTCCAAGCGATTCAGAAGGGAAGTGAGATGCTTTCCGCCGCCGTGCGCCACCGCAACTTGATTGGCGCCGCCGCGAAGTTCAGAAATCTGTTCGACGATCGCCTGTTGGCGCCGTTCGTCGTTGAGCAAGCTCCCGCCAATTTTCACCACGATTTTTAAAGACATTTCTATTCCAGACCGGCCGTCTCATTCAGCCCAAACATCAGGTTCATGTTTTGAACCGCTTGACCGGCCGCTCCTTTCACAAGGTTGTCCAAACACGAAATCAGGATGATCCACGACGAATTGGGATCGATCTTCATTCCGATGTCGCAGTAATTCGTATGCGCCACCCATTTGACTTGCGGAAATTCGCCCTTCGGAAAAATGCGGACAAACGGCGCGTCGGCATAATGCGCTACGAACAAGTCTCTCAGTGCGTCTTCCGAGAGCCGCTCCTTCAGGCGGACATAGAGAGTCGAGAGAATTCCGCGGTTGATGGGCAACAAATGCGGAGTGAAGAGAAATTGATGATGACCATTCAATCCCAGCGACTGTTCAATTTCCGGCGCGTGACGATGGGAGAAGACGGAATAGGCCTTGAAAGATTCCGAAACTTCGCAGAAGTGCGTGTTCGAGGAGGGCTGTTTTCCGGCGCCGCTGACGCCGGACTTGCTGTCGCAGATGATCGCGGCGGTCTCATCGATCAGTCGCTGCCCGATCAAGGGCAGAAGCGGCAGCAAAGCCGACGTGGCATAACAGCCCGGATTCGCCACCCGCTTGGCCTCGGCAATGTCGGTCTTGTGAAGCTCCGGCAAGCCATAAACAAAAGCGGATAGAAGATCCGGACAGGCGTGCGCGAAGCCGTACCATTGGGGATAAAGCGCCGGCTGCTTCAATCGAAAGCTTCCGCTCAGATCAATGATTCGGAACGGCGCCTCTTGAAAGCGCGGAATGATTTCATGGGACGCTTCGTTCGGCGTCGCGAAGAAGACCACGTCGACGCCGGAGTTCTTCAACGCTCCTTCGTCAAACGGTTGGGTCGGCGCTTTTGCTTCCCATGCAAGCGCCGGCGCCGATGACTTTGATTTTCCTCCGGGAGTGGTAGCCGATGTTCCGCTCGAATTTGGATCCGGCGAAGAAAAGAGATGAAGCGACGAGACGTTCGGGTGGCGATTCAAAATCCGGGCAAGCTCCATTCCGGAGTATCCGGTCGCTCCCACCACTCCCGCGCAAATATGTTTTGGTCGGCTGTTTTTTTCTCTCTTCAATTTATGCAACCAGATTCAGAAATTTCTTTCGCAAGCTTCGCGCCGTGGCGGCCGATCGGGTGACCACAAGAATCGTGTCGTCTCCCGCGACCGTCCCGACCACTTCCGGCAACGACGCCTTATCCAGCGCGATGCCCAAGGCGTTGGCGCTTCCCACCGGCGTCTTCACCACGAGCAGGTTGTTGGCGGCTGTGGCCTCGCGCATGAACTCCCGCAACACCCGCTTCAACTCGGTATTGGAGGCGTGGAGGGTCTCTCCCAATTGCGCGGGAAGCTTATATCCTTCGCTGGTTTTGACCAGGCCGAGCTCCGACAAATCTCGCGACAATGTCGCCTGCGTGGTGGTGATGCCGTTCTTCTCGAGCTCCTGCCGCAAAACCTGTTGATTGGGGACCGATCGTTGCCGCACCAATCGAAGAATGGTTTCGTGACGAAGCTGCTTGGTCATACGCCTCTTTTCCGCGATCCGCATGCCTTGCTGGCCGCCTCGACCGGAGAAACGCCCGGTTCGACGCGGAACAAGGGATGCATAATTATCGCCGACGACTCATATTTATACAATCGAATGCTTCCGCCCGTCAACCGGAAACTTCAAAAAAAATCTCTCGACCCGGACTGATTGGAGGAGAAACGCATGAAGAAGCCCTCGGAAGAGCGCAGCCTTCCGGCGCTGAAAAGCCCGAAGGCCGGTGGGAAGCGCTTGACTTTGAGATTCAGTTCGCATAGTCTGAGCGCTCTTTGTGGTTTAATCTTTCTGCTTTTGTCCTTCCTCATGCGAGCGGTTGACATTATCCGAAAAAAGCGCGACCGGGAAATTCTCTCCGACAACGAAATTGCATACTTTATTTCCAATTACACGAAAGAAGTGATTCCCGACTATCAAGCCTCCGCTTGGCTGATGGCCATGTTTCTGAATGGGGGTACGGTCGAGGAGACGGTCTCTCTGACCAACGCCATGATTCAATCCGGGGCGACCATGGATTGGTCGGAACTTCCCGGTAAGAAGGTGGACAAGCATTCTACCGGCGGAGTGGGCGACAAGACGTCGTTCGTTCTGGCGCCGTTGGCCGCGGCCGCCGGGGTTTTTGTGCCCATGATTTCCGGCCGGGGATTGGGACACACCGGGGGAACGCTGGATAAACTGGAATCGATTCCAGGTTTCAACGTCAACCTGTCCGTGTCGCAGTTTCGGGCCATGTTGAAAGAAGTCCGGTGCGGTTTGATCGGACAGACGAAAGACATTGCGCCCGCCGACAAGAAGCTCTATGCGCTCCGCGACGTCACCGCCACGGTGGAGAGCTATCAACTCATCTCCGCTTCCATCATGAGCAAGAAGCTGGCGGAAGGGATCGACGGTCTGGTGTTGGATGTGAAGACCGGTGTCGGCGCGTTCATGAAGACGCTGGAGGATTCCAAGCGCTTGGCGCGAACCATGATCGATATCGGCAAAGGAATGGGAAAGCGCGTGGTCGCCTTGATCACCGATATGAATCAGCCCCTCGGAAACTACGTCGGAAATTCTTTGGAGATTATTGAAGCGATCGAAACGTTGAAGGGCCAAGGTCCGACGGATCTCACCACCTTGTCCGTCGAACTGGCGGCGCACATGTTGGTCTTGGGAGAGGTGACGGCTTCCCTCGACGAAGCCCGCGAGAAAACATATCAGCTCATTAAGAGCGGCGCGGGCCTTGAGGTCTTTCGGAAAATCATTCACCTCCAGGGCGGCAATCCCAAAGTGATCGACCATTACGCCTTGCTGCCGACGGCGCAGAAGCGCTTGCGGTTTGCTTCCATGTCCACCGGGTATGTCGCTTCCATACACGCCGAGAAGATCGGCGTGGCGGCCATGCTTCTGGGCGCCGGGCGGGAGCGTATCGATTCCAAAATCGATCATGCCGTGGGGCTGGAGCTCTGCAAGAAAGTCGGCGATCCCGTGAACGCCGGCGAAACCCTCTGCCACGTTCTTTACAATGACGAGGCGCGCATCGCGAGCGCCTTGGAGCTTTTGAATTCTGCCTACTTGATTTCACCCAACCCGGTACCGGGTCTACCCTTGATTTACGAGATTCTGCAGTAAGAATTTGGAGGCGATGCGATGCATCATTATGCGGGGCTTGTGGGCTTGGTCACCATTCCTTTGTTGGTGTACCTCCTCTCCACGAATCGAAAAGCGATTCGGTGGAAGACGGTGTTTTGGGGCTTTACATTGCAGATCGGGTTTGCGTTCTTGGTGCTGAAGTGGGCTCCCGGCGTCCATTTGTTCAAGCGGCTCGGGGACGCGGTCAACAAGTTGCTCTCCTATTCGCAATACGGCTCCGAGTTTGTTTTTGGGCCGCTCGGATCTCGCGCCAAGATGATCCAAATGCTGCAAACGATCGTCGGGCATCCGCTCAAGGACACCGATCCGGCCATGCAGTTCGTCAGCATTTTTGCGCTGCAGGTTCTTCCCACCATCATTTTTGTCGCCGCTCTGTTTGCCATCCTGTACTACCTCGGCGTGATGCAATTCATCGTTCGCATTTTCGCGAAGGTGATGACTTGGTTGATGGGGGCGAGCGGCGCGGAATCGTTGAACGTCGCGGCGTCGATTTTCATGGGGCAGACGGAGGCGCCTCTCACCATACGACCTTATCTCGAAGGGATGACCGAGTCGGAGCTCATGTGCGTCATGACTTCGGGCATGGCGCATATCTCCGGTGGCATCATGGCCGCCTACATCGCCTTTGGAGCGCGACCCGAGAATTTGTTGACCGCCGTCATCATGACCGCGCCCGGCACCATCATGATGTCGAAGATGCTGGTGCCGGAGACCGGGGAACCGGTGACGGCCGGCAAGGTCAAGCTGGAAGTCGAGAAGACCGACGTCAACATCATCGACGCGGCTTCTCGAGGAACCGGGGAAGGATTGAGTTTGGCGCTCAATGTCGGCGCTATGCTCATTTCCTTCATCGCCATCATCTACCTCCTCAACGGCATGCTCGGTTTCGTGCATTTTCACGGCTCGCCGTTGAGCATGCAGCGAATCTTCGGGGTTCTCTTTGCGCCGGTGGCGTGGGCCTTGGGAGTTCCTTGGAAGGATGCAGGCAGCATTGGAAATCTGCTGGGCACGCGCTTGGTGCTGAACGAATTCATTGCGTACAGTCAATTGGGGCCGCTCAAGAGCGTGTT
>CAZIDA010000040.1:0-12247 GCA_964537865.1 uncultured Acidobacteriota bacterium | reverse complement strand
GATGCCGCTCCCATCCCTGGCGTTCCAACATCCGGAGGATGCGGAGCTACAAATCAAACTGGCCATCGAAAACCACGTGCGCCACTTTGGAAAATCTCCGCTTGGCCTGTGGCCTTCGGAAGGCTCGGTCTCCAACGCGGCGCTTGAGTTGATGGAGAGGTTGGGAATTCGATGGACCGCCACTGATGAAGGTGTGCTGGCCAAAACTTTAGGCAAGGAATTCCGCCATCTTCCCAACGGCGAGGTAACCAACTCGGAATTACTTCATACCGCCTATCGATTTCGAAACCGAAATTTGTTTCTGTTCTTTCGCGATCGCGAAATCTCCGACGCCATCGGATTCGTTTATTCCCGAATGAAGTCTTCCGATGCGGTGGATCATTTTCTGCAACATCTCAAGGCTTCCGTGAACCCGCGAGAAACGAATCCCTGCGTCTCGGTCATTCTCGATGGAGAAAACGCCTGGGAGTTTTTCGACCGGAACGGCCGGCCCTTCTTGAGAGAATTCTACGGAAGACTTTCCGCGGATCCTGAGATTGAAATGATCACGTTTTCCGAGGCCGCGAAGCAATACGCCGGTGTCGCCAAGCCACTTGAGACAATTTGGCCGGGCTCTTGGATCAATGCGGATTTTTCAATTTGGATTGGCGACTCGGAGGACAATCGGGCCTGGGAGTTGCTGGCCGAGGCTCGCGAGACCTTGGAAGCCTACCAGAGAAACCACCCCGGGCCGGAGTCCGAATCCCGCATTCGCGCCGCCCAGGAATCGCTGTTGGTTGCCGAGGGCAGCGATTGGTGTTGGTGGTACGGACCGGAACATTCCTCCATCAACGATCTGCGTTTTGATGTTCTCTTCCGATCGCATTTGATCCATTTCTATCAATCCTTGGATCTCCCTGTTCCGCCGGCGCTGGCTCAGCCTTTGAAACGCCGAATCCGGAAGCGCGCCCACATGCCGCCGGCTTCTCAAATTCATCCGGTGATCGACGGGCGAGTCACCGGATATTTTGAATGGCTGGGAGCGGGCTCAATCGAAGACGCCGGCGGCGCCATGCATCAGGGAACCAAAATCTTCGACACGTTTGAGTATGGTTGGGACGACGACTTCATTTACTTTCGGCTGGACTTGACCGAATCATTCCGAGCCGGCGACGGGGTGCTGGATATCAAGATCTATGTGAATGACCTTCGATGCTTGGTGATCAAAGACATCCCCTCGTCTCAAAAGTTGGTTCCCGTCTTTCTTCGAGATGAGAAAGAAGGCTCTGAGGTGGCGGTGGACGATGCCTCGGCGTCCGCCGCATGGGACCAGACGCTTGAAGCCAAGATGCACAAGTCAAACTGGTCCCCGCCCGCATCCGGGGAGATGGAGTTTTATCTCATCCTGGAAATTCACGGCACGCCAGTGGATCGTATTCCGATAGAGGGATCGTTGCTCGTCAACGACGCTCTCTTCGAATGAACCGCTGTAAACCGTCGGACTTATTGGCGGGCCGGCGCTCTCGACGCAGCCCGTGGCAGCGGCGGCAACGGCACCGTGACCGGACTCATATCGCCCTCTTTGTCTACGGCGCGCACCCCGAAAACCAAGTTGTCTTTCGAAAGCCCGTGCACAGTGAACTCATGCACGTCGCCGACATAGAGAGAGTGCTCCCAAACATACGCGGTGGTATCTCGCCAAACAATAATATATCCGGCTAGGTTCTTTTCCGCATTGGGCGCCCACTGAAGGGTGGTGTCGTAAGACTGCCGGGCCGTTCCGAAGTGAACGTTGGTCGGAGCCGCGGGCGCAAGCGCCAGCGAGGCCAGGGTGGCGGCGTTCACGCGCGCCACATTGGCCACATAATCCGGCGAGACGAACTGAAGCAAATCGCCGTACTGCACCCCATCCTCGATTCGAGGGGTTTGATGCTGATGACGAAAGTCTTCGTGATATTCGGAAAAACGCACTGCCGCGTAGCCGTTCTCGTTGAACGAAAAATGATCGCCGCCGCGGGCGTATCGATCCCGTCGGTAGATCAGCTTCACTTGAAACGAGGGCGTGTATTTCTGCGCCGTCTCTAAAACGTATCGCGCGATCTGACGCGAAGGCGAGTCGTTTTCTCCACCCACCGCCTCCAGAATGCGTTTCTGGACTTCCGTCATGGTGGAGGGAATCCCTTCGGAGAAAACGCGCACCACTTGATTGTTGGTTTCTCCGTCGCCACCTCTGATTCCGCCGACAATGTCGTCATCGAGCATGGCCGGAATGTCGAGATTCTTTTCTCTCGCCATCTTGGCCCAATGCTCGGATCCGACAAGTCCCTGTTCTTCACCGGCCACGCAAAGAAAGACGAGAGTAGCGTCAAATTTGTACTTGCTCATGACGCGCGCCAACTCCATGGAGAGCGCCGTTCCGCTTCCGTCGTCATCAGCGCCGGGAGCGTCGCAACGAGTGTCCAGCATGTTGGAACAGATGGAATCATAATGCCCACTGACGACGTAGATTCGCCCGGCTGCTTGCGGATCGCTTCCGGGCAGAGTGGCCACCACGTTGACAATCTCGGTCGGCTTGGGAAGCCGATTTCCCCAACGCCCGGGAAGTTTGCTGGGGTCGGCAACGAAGGAATCCAAGCTCACCTGGAGTCGACCCCCGCTTTCTCTGGAGTACTTCTCCAATTCGCCTTGGATCCATCTTCGCACGGCGCCGATCCCGCGAGTATTGCTGGTTTGATCGGAAATCGTGGAACGAGTTCCAAAACTCACGAGCTTCGTAATAATGTGTTGGATGTTCTCAGGCGAGATCTCTTGAACGATTTTTTCAACTTGTGAATTGCGAGTGGGCAAGACTTGAGCTTGAAGCGCACTTGTCCCGACCATCAAAATAACAACGAACAGCGAGCACGGTATCTTCTTTCTCATGGACGCTCCTCGATAGAGTTAATCCCCGCCGTGGTAAAATCAACCCATGGGCAAAGGACGTTTCGTGAACCAGAAACTGGGGAAGCGAGTGCATCGCGGCATCGATCAACACGTATGGAAATCAAAGGCCGATGCGCTTCCTTGGAAGCCGCCGCTGAAGACCTTGAAGGGAAAGAAAGCAGCCGACCCGGCCAAGTGAAGAGCCGGAGACGCGAAGCGATGCTGGTCTTCCAACAAACTCGACCACACGATAACGCCGCGGAAACTCGCTTTCACGCGCTCGCACCGTGTCGAGACCTCGCTAGGGCGTCTTGCCATAAACCATTTTCCCGCCGAGATATGTCTTCTCAACTTCAGTCACCAAAACATAGCGCGGTTCAATCTTCATGATGTCTTGACTGAGGACGACGAAATCGGCCAGCTTGCCCACCTCCAGCGATCCCTTGATTTTTTCCTGAAAGGCCGCATAAGCGGCATCCAGCGTGAAACCGCGAAGCGCCTGTTGGCGCGTCATTCGATCTTGCGGCCGCCAGCCGCCCGGTGGATTTCCGTCGTGATCTTGGCGCGTGATGGCGGAGTAAAATCCCCACAGCGGATTCGGATCTTCGACGGGGAAGTCCGAACCTTCCGCGATTCGAACGCCGGTTTTGTATAGGGTTTGCCAGGCGTAGGCGCCCTTGATGCGCTGAGGGCCGACGCGCTGTTCGGCCCAACGCATGTCACTGGTGCAGTGCGTCGGCTGCATGGAAGGAATGACGCGCAGCTTCGCAAATCTTGGAATATCGGAAAGCGATAGAATTTGGGCGTGTTCGTCGCGAAGCCGGAGAGCGGCCACTTTCGGATTCTCCTTTTCGAGGCGCGCTACCGTATCGAGCCAAATGCGATTGGCGCGATCGCCGATGGCGTGCGTGTTCACTTGAAATCCACCGTCCGTGGCGCGCTTGGCCCAGAAATAAATGGCATCGGGAGGAGTGACCATCAACCCACGATTTCCCGGATCGTCACTGTAGGGTTCGAGCATAGCCGCGCCTCGCGATCCCAGCGCGCCGTCGGCAATAATCTTGATTGATCGAACCGTCAGGCGATTATGCCCATATCCGAGAAGTTTGGGCCCTCCCTTGAGATACGCCTCCAAGGCGGCCGTGGCCGGATTCTTCCCTGTTGGGTCGGCGGGAACGCCGGTCGCCATGATCATGGCGTAAATTCGAAAATCAAATTTCCCTTCATCGATGAGTTCTTTATAGGCTTCGATGGTCTCCATGCCGACGCCGGCGTCGCCTACTTCCGTCAGCCCGTCGGCGAGGCATTTGTGAATAGCCAGCAACGCGGCGCGCTTGATCTGGTCGCGCGTCAATGGAGGAATGCGGCGTTCGATCAACGACTGCGCGTTGTCGATGAAAACACCGGTCGGCTCGCCGGTCTCAGGGTCGTGAAGAATTCTTCCACCAGAGGGATCAGGCGTGTCTCTGGTGATCTCCGCCAGCCGCATCGCTTCGGCGTTGGCCAGTCCAGCGTGGCCATCGACTCGTGTCAACCACACGGGGTTATTGGGCGTGACGGCACTGAGGGCATGATGATCGGGAAACGATTTATCCGGCCATCGAGTTTGATCCCACCCGCGACCCAAAATCCACTCGCCCTTCGGAGTTTGTCCGGCCTTCTGCCGCACCATCGAGATAATTTCCGCGTAGCTGCGCGTGTCCACGAAACTCAAGTGCCGCAGACTCTCACCTAAGCTGATGAAGTGGCCGTGCGCGTCGATGAATCCGGGGACAACCGTCTTTCCACCTAGATCGACCACCTGGGCCTGCGGACCCTTGAAGGTGAGCGCGCCCTCGTTGGTTCCGACGTAAGCGATCTTGTCGCCTCGAATCGCCATAGCTTGCGCATGAGGCATCTTGGGATTGACCGTGTAAATGTTGGCGTCCTTCACGATCAGGCTTGCAGGCGATCCACCCTTGGTTCTTGATGAGGACGCCCTCGATTGCGAATAAATCGTCCCGGCCGCGGCGATGGCGAGGAGCGCGCACGGAACAGCCATCAAACTGATTCTCCATGAAAACATAAATTCATTCCTTCTGTGTCGAAATCACAAAGGTGAATCTGAAAATCGATGGCAGGCGAGGTTCCTACATTTGCAGGTCTTTTTTCCCCAAGACCAAAACCCCACCCAAGTTGGACGAACTTGAGTTGCTTCAACGGCCTGATTCTATATCGCTGCTTCCGTCGTTTCCAGTAATTATTCGAGGGGGACGGAATTCACGCGCGCGCGGCGCCGAAGGCGTAAGGGCGAAGACTATCGCATTTGCGGATTCCGTCATCCTTGCGATACAATTGGTTAACAATCGCTGACTTTCAATTGTATGCCTCGTCCGGGCTTGGCAAAGAACCTCAGAGTGGGAATAGCGGGATGGAGTTACCCCGACTGGGATGGGGTGGTTTATCCCGCCGACCGCAAGCTGAACAAGTTGAGTTTTTTGACGCGGTTTTTTAAAAGCATCGAAATAAACTCCACCTTTTATCGCATCCCCAATCAATCGACATCTGAGAAATGGCGCCAGGACGTTCGCTCAGCCGCGGATTTCACATTCACCGTTAAGCTTCTGCGAGATTTTACTCACCGGCCGGAGAACGAGCGCCTTTCAGGATCGAATTTGAAACAGAGAGCCATGGATTTCCAAGAAGCGCTGCTGCCGTTGACTGGAGACCAACGAGTGGGAGCCCTGCTTCTGCAATTCCCGTATTCGTTCCACTACACCCCCAAGAACATCCGCTATTTGAAGGAACTATTTGGAGTGTTTGATCGGTTGCCGCTGGTTGTGGAGGTGCGTCACGCATCGTTTCAGGTCCCGGAGTTCTTCGAGTTTCTACGACAGCACGGAGTGGGATTCGCAAACATCGATCAGCCCAACGTGTCGAATTCGTTAAGACCCACCGCGGAATCAACATCGTCGATCGTCTATCTTCGATTTCATGGTCGAAACGCTCCGGCCTGGTTTGATGAAAATGCGGACCGAGATGCACGATACAACTACGACTATTCAGAGACCGAGCTACGAGAATGGATCTCGCGGGTTGAAAAATTACCGCCAGGAGAGATCGTCATCTACGCGATCTTTAATAACCATTTTCGGGGACAGGAAGTGGCCAACGCGTTGGAGTTCCAGCATCTCTGGACGCGGGCGCCGGTGAAAACGCCGCCGCTTTTGATAAAGAGATTTCCCCGCCTCCAACAGATCTCCGAAACAGACATAACGGACATTCCGGTCGACGACGAAACTCTTCCTCTCTTTCCGGAGTGATGATTCCTTCAGCTCAAAATTGCCGGTCATGGCGAAGGGCTTGGCGGGTGCTTTCTCCTCTTGTATAATCCCGCCTGCTTATTTTTTGACCGGCTTCCCTAATCGGCCCGGAGACTGCAGGTTTCTTTCATGACTCAAGGTAAATTTGAAGGCCTCGTGGAAATCATGGCGAGGCTGCGAGGGGATGGGGGATGCCCCTGGGATCGCGAGCAGACTTTCCAGTCCATCAAGAATTACCTCCTCGAGGAAACTTACGAAGCAGTTGAGGCCATTGAAGAAGGACAATACAATGCCTTGTGCGAAGAGTTGGGGGATGTCTTGCTTCAAGTGGTGTTTCTTTCTCAAATCGCGGCCGAGGAGAATCGCTTTTCCATCGATGACGTCATTGAAGCGATCCGGACGAAGATGGTGCGCCGGCATCCGCATGTCTTCGGGGACAAGAAGGTAGCGGACGCCAATGAGGTGTTGAAGAACTGGGAGCAGATGAAACAAGAGGAGCGGCTTGAGAAACAAACTGAAGCTGCCGCGGAAGGACATCAACCTTCCATCCTCGATGGGGTGACGAGAAGAATACCGGCCGTCCTGGAGGCAAGCCAGCTTTCACAACGGGCCGCCCGAGTCGGATTTGATTGGTCCAATCCTGGGGAGATTCTGGAGAAACTTCATGAAGAAGTTGAAGAGCTCCAACAGGCCATGAAGCCCGCAAGAGCAGGCGTTGGTGAACTGCCCAAGGACAGCAATGAGCGCTCTATGATTGAGGATGAGATTGGAGATGTCTTCTTTGTGGCCGTTAATCTCGCGCGTCACTTTAAAATCGATCCAGAATCTGCTCTTAAGAAGACGAATCGGAAGTTCAGAGAACGGTTTCGTTACATCGAAACAATGCTGGCGCGGCAGAACAAGAGCTTCGATGATGTTGGACTGGACGAAATGGAGAAGCTCTGGCAAGAGGCCAAGACGTCCGGAGGTGGGGCGTAGACGAATGTCAACGGTGAACAGAACGGATGCGTCCGCCAAAATCCTGAATAGGCCGTTGAGCAGCATCGAAGAGTGTGAAAGTTGCGTCGCTTTGCAGGAACACGTTTGGGGATACGATCCTGCAGATGTTCTCCCGAAGCGGTTTTTTGTGGTTGTGGTTCACACCGGCGGACAGCTTTTTGGCGCTTTCAACGCGAAAGGAAAGATGGTGGGATTTCTCTGTGCCATGGCTGCGCGCAAAGAGGACGGCCTGCCGTATCTGCATTCCCAGATGTTGGCCGTTCTCCCGGATTGCAGAAATCTGGGTGTCGGCAAGAGATTGAAATTAACTCAACGTGAAGATGCGCTGCGGCGTGGATATTCTCTCATTGAGTGGACGTTTGATCCGTTGGAGCTGAAGAACGCCTTCTTCAATATTGAAAAGTTGGGAACTGTGATTCGTCGGTATGTGCCGAATCTTTATGGGTATTCAAGCAGCCGTCTCCAAGCGGGCTTGCCGAGTGATCGTTTGATGGCTGAATGGTGGCTAAGAAGTTCCCGCGTGTGCGCTATCCTGGATGGGACCGAAGGAGAAGAGCTTCATCGCAATGACGAGATGGGCTATGCGAAAGTTGAGATTCCCACGGATATTGCCGAGCGCAAGTCAACAGACCTCAAAGGCGCCATTTCAATCCAGGTCGATGTCCGCAATTCCTTTCTGCGGTTGCTCAGCCAGGGATATTCCGCGGTTCGATTTCACCGGGGAACTGAAAGATGCTCGTATCTCTTCAGCAAGAACTTCAATGTTCAAGGCTAAACGATCCCGAGATCCATTTCACAAATGAGGGGGCCAATGAAAATCGATCAAATTGAGCTGACTCAAATTCGGATTCCTCTGCTTCATTTTTTTGAGACTTCATTCGGTCGAACCTATGAGCGATCGATCGTGTTGGTCAGATTGTTCTCCGGAGAAAATGTGGGATACGGAGAAGTCACCGCGGGGGAGAATCCTTTCTATAATCATGAGACTGGGGAGACCGCTTGGATCATCATAAAAAAATTCATCGCTCCCATGGTTTTGAACCGTGAATTTGGTCATCCTACCGAGGTGTCTTCGTTGTTTCATCCCATCCGGGGTCACAACATGGCAAAGGCAGCCATAGAGACTGCCTTTTGGGATCTCTGGTCCCGACGGGAAGGTGTGTCTCTCAGAGATGCCATCGGAGGAACGCGAGGCGAGATTGAGTGCGGAGTCTCCATCGGCATCCAAGAGAGTCTTCCCCTTTTGCTGAAGAAGATCGAGACGGAATTGGCGGATGGGTATCGACGAATCAAGGTCAAAATAAAACCGGGATGGGATGTCGAGGTGATAAGAGAAATTCGGCGGCACTTCCCCAGGATTCTGCTTATGGCAGACGCAAATTCTGCATATGCTTTGGCCGACGTGGACCTCTTCAAACGAATGGATGAGTTCGATCTCATGATGGTGGAACAGCCGCTTCATTGGAATGACATCATCGATCACGCCGAATTGCAGCGCCAAATCAAGACCCCCATTTGCTTGGACGAATCGATTCATGACGCGGAAGATGCCCGGAAGGCCATTGCATTGGGTGCTTGCCGAATTATCAACGTCAAGCTGGGCAGGGTAGGGGGTTACACTGAGGCCAGAAAGATTCAAGCCCTCGCACAGTCAAAAGGCGTCCCGGTTTGGTGTGGGGGGATGCTCGAGTCAGGCATTGGGCGAGCCCACAACGTAATGCTCTCGACGCTTGAGAACTTCAAACTTCCCGGAGATGTTTCAGCGAGTCGTCGGTACTGGAAACAGGATATCATCGATCCGGAAGTTGAGGTCACTTCCAAAGGAACGATTCGCGTGCCGATAGGAATGGGATTGAGTTACGTTCCCCAGTGGGATCGCGTCAAGCAACTTTCGGATCGGCACGAAATTATCAAGTGATTTCGGACGACCATCCTAAAGAAGTATTCTCTGCGTTGGATCGATCACGAAATCAAACACATTTACGAGCACGCCTCGGAGGTTGTCTTCGACAGCAAGTCTTGAACTGGCATTTGAATTAAGCGCTTGGAACAGAGGTCTCAAGCACAGCTCACTTCTTTGCGGAGAGATGAGATGAAGAAGATCGCCGTGATTCCAGGAGATGGAATTGGGGTCGAAGTTACGCGCGAAGCCGTAAAGGTCCTCAATGCGCTTCGTGAATCATCGGGAGTGGATATAGAGTTGACAGAATTTGATTGGGGCGCGGAGCGATATCTTCGTGATGGAGTGTCCATGCCAAAAGGCGGCTTGGAGATGCTTCGGACAGAGTTCGACGCCATCTTCATGGGAGCTTTTGGCGATCCGAGAATTCCAGATATGCGCCATGCTGCCGACATCCTTTTGGGAGTTCGATTTGGGCTTGATCTTTACGTCAACATCAGGCCCGTTCGCTTGATGCATCGTAAACTCACTCCGCTGAAAGATCGGAAAGAGAAAGATATTAACTTTGTTGTTTTCCGTGAGAATACGGAAGGGGCCTATGTGAATGTAGGAGGCAATTTTAAGAAGGGAACCCCTGATGAGGTTGCCATCCAAGAAGAGATTCATACCCGAAAAGGAGTGGAACGAATTATCGTTTACGCCTTTGATTACGCACGAAGACACCATTTGAAAAGCGTCTGCATGAGCGACAAGTCGAACGTGATGAAGTACGGCCATGATCTGTGGCAACGCGTTTTTAAAGACGTCAGCGCTCGATACCCGGACATCAAGCCGTCTCATATGTTCGTCGACGCCTTGGCGATGATGCTGGTTAAAGATCCGAGTCAATTCGACGTCATCGTTACCAACAACATGTTTGGTGACATCTTGACGGATCTGGGCGCAGCACTTCAAGGGGGGTTGGGAATGGCGGCCTCCGGTAACATCAATCCAGAAGGGACGAGCATGTTTGAGCCGGTGCATGGATCAGCGCCTCCTCTTGCGGGGAAAAATCTGGCCAACCCCGTCGGCGCTATTTTGACCACGGCAATGATGCTGGACCATCTCGGATATGGCACCGAGGCTCGTCGAATTGAGCAAGCCGTTGAACGATCCATCAGCGAAGATGTGATGACTCCTGATATCGGCGGAACAGAAGGAACACAGGCAGTCGGCGATTTCATTGCGAAGTCAATTCTTTCGCTGGGCTAGATTTGTCCGCCTTCAAACGAATTTGTTAATTCAACATTGAGCCAGCAAATAGGGAAGTGAAGTGGATCTTCGTGGAGCATCTTGACCGCGCTAAGGCAATGTCCGATAACTCCATTTTGCCCCGGTCGATTGATTTGACATAAATCTGGTCGCGCGCTTTGTTCTGGTTTCAATGAAATCGGTCTGTGTGACCTATGTTTTGAGATAGGGCTTTGATTGCTTTAGTGTGTTGTGTTATTTTCGCGGGTGATTGATTTTCTTGGGGGTCGGCATGCCGACGATTGCTTATGCCACTGATAGAGGCTGAGGTATTTGTATTAAGAACGCATCCGCTCTCCGAGTCAGATTTGATAGTTGTTTTCTATAGCCGAGAATTGGGGAAGATTCGTGTCGTGGCGAAAGGGGCACGGCGAGTCAAGGGTCGATTCAGCGGTGTCCTTGGCCCGCTCTGCCATCTGAAAATTTCCTTTTATGAGCGTGAGAATCGTGAATTATCATTCCTGAGTTCGTGTGACCTGATCGAGAGTTTCTTCGACCTGCAACGTGATTACGATTCCCAGGTGCTGAGCGCTTATTTTGCTGAAGTGGTGGATGCTTTGTTGCAGGATCGCGAGCCAAACCCTCGAGTCTTCCGCTTGCTCCTTTCGATGCTAAGGGCCAAAAGCACGGGAATTGGCACGATTAAGGTTTTGGTTTATTTCAATTTTTGGATGCTGCGGCTTGCCGGCTTTCTACCAGATCTTTCTAGATGCTCAAAATGCGGGAAGGGGCTTGCAGGTGTCGGCGGACGGCTGGTCCGTTCCGAACAACGAGCTTATTGTCCGGACTGCAAACATGAAGGGGGACAGAAAATAAGCACATTTGTGACTCTGCTAGCGGAACGTATAGGATCGATGCCACTCGAAAAGGTGGCAGAAAATCCGGAACTCGAAATCGAAGTCTACGAGGTGCTCAATTCAGCGTTAGAGCCGATGCTTCTACGCGCTGTCGACAAGCCGCTGAAGACGATTAATCTCTTGCGCGATCTAAGGGCTGCCGAGGCCGTCGTTCGCACAAGACAGACATTTCAAGGATCATGAAGAAGCTGAATTTTCAAGAAATCATTTTCCATTTGCAGCAGTTCTGGGCTGAACAGAATTGTGTTATTCAGCAGCCTTACGATGTGGAAGTGGGCGCTGGGACGATGCACCCAGAGACGTTTTTTCGGGTTCTTGGGCCGCAACCTTATCGAGTGGCTTACGTCCAACCGAGTCGTCGCCCAGCCGATGGCCGGTACGGAATAAACCCGAATCGATTGGAAAAGCACACTCAGTTTCAAGTGATCCTCAAACCACCCCCCAGTGACGTCCAAAGCGTTTACCTGAAGAGCTTGGAAGTTCTTGGAATCCGATTAAGAGAACACGACATCAAGTTTGAAGAGGACAATTGGGAGTCTCCAACACTCGGCGCCTGGGGAATGGGCTGGCAGGTGATGCTGGACGGTCTTGAGATCACTCAGTTCACTTATTTCCAACAATGCGGCGGAATGGATCTGGCCCCCGCCTCAGTCGAGATTACTTACGGCTTGGAGCGAATTGCAGCGTTCCTCATGAATCTGGAAAGTGTCTTTGAGATAGATTGGGGCGGCGGAAGATCCTATGGAGAGATTCGGCAGCCCGCGGAAGAGGGATTCTCCATTTATAATTTTGAGCTGGCGAACATAGAGACGCTCTACAAGATTTTTGACCTTTACGAGGGTGAAGCAAGGAACCTGATGGGCTTGTTGAGAAAACATAATGAAAAGCATGAAGAGCGAAAAACGCCGGTGTTTCAACTATATGATTTTTGTTTAAAATGCTCGCATTTATTTAATGTTTTGGATGCGCGTGGAGCTGTCAGTGTCACAGAACGTGTC
>CAZIDA010000039.1:8485-12273 GCA_964537865.1 uncultured Acidobacteriota bacterium | reverse complement strand
CTCACCTGAGCTCCGAAGCACCCCGTCTACTCGACCCACGCGTAAGCGTGGGGATCCGGTCGGAACGAAAGGCGCAGCCCGCCTTGGCGGGCGACAGAAACCCATTTTCGCGGCGTCCCTAACGGTTGCCGCAGCGACCACTCAAGGCTACGAAAATTGATGGTAGCCGGGATGCTCCTCCGCCGCAAGCGGAGGGCATCCCGGACATTGCACGGATCTCGATCACCGCGACATCCGGGATTCGCCAATCCCCCCAAAATCCGGGGGACGCAAGCGAGACCGGGCGAATCCGGCTACCCAAACATCCACATCGGCTCTTTTCGGAGCAGATGCCAACACCAAATGATCTGCAATCCTTTGCTTTGATGTAAAATTTGTCGAGCCACCGATGGGAGCCTTTATGCCGGCCAATCTTACGCCTCAATATCTCGCCGCGGAACAACGTTTCAAAGACGCCACGACCTTGCAAGAAAAAATCGAGGCGCTCGAAGAAATGATGGCGGTCATTCCCAAGCACAAAGGGACCGAGAAGATGCAAGCCGATCTGAAGCGCAAGATGGCAAAGCTCCAGTCGGAAGGCGAAAAGAAGCACGGCGCGTCGAAAATCTCCACGCTCTACGCGGTGCCACGGGAAGGCGCGGGACAAGTGGCGCTGGCGGGCGCCGCCAACGTCGGCAAATCGTCGCTGCTGGCGCGGCTCACCAAGGCCACGCCGGAGATTGCGGAATATCCATTCACGACACGGTTGCCGCAACCGGGAATGATGCCGTTTGAGAACATCCAGATTCAACTCGTTGATATGCCTCCCATCGCCGCGGAAATCTATGAGCCCTGGATGGGAAGCTTGGTGCGGCAGGCCGATCATTCGCTGCTGGTGGTCGATCTGGGCAACGACGATCTCTTGGAAGAAGTGGACGACGTAGTGAAGATTCTCGATCAATCCAAGGTGCGGCTGGAAGGAAGATCGCCCGTCGCCGGCCCGGATCCTCAACCGAGCATCGCCCACTCGAAAACACTTCTGGTGGCCAACAAGCTGGACCTCGGTTCGGCGCGAGAGAATCTCGACATCCTCCGAGAATTTTACGGCTCTCGCTTCGAAATTTTTCCGGTGTCGGCTATGAACGGCGCCGGGCTTGAGGACTTGCGGCGCGCCATCTTTGACCATCTGGAAATTATTCGAATCTTCTCCAAGGTTCCCGGAAAGAAGGCGGATTTGACCGGTGCCCCGTTCGTCTTGAAGAACGGCAGCACGGTGATCGATTTCGCGCGCGCCGTGCATCGCGATTTCGAACACAACTTGAAATTCGCCAAAGTTTGGAGTTCGGACGCCCCGAAACGCGCGGTGAAGCTTGAGGGGCACATGGTGGAACGAACGCACCCTCTCGAGGACGGAGACATCCTCGAATTGCACGTCTGATCACGCCTCCCCAATTCTCTTTGATCGAAGATTGCCGCGCCCGCGGCTCTACCGCTGAAACGTTCCCATCAGTTGGCCTTCCGCGAGGATATGATCATTAATGACGTCCAACAATTCCGCCTCCGTCAATCCCGATTCAAGAGAGGGAGGCGCATCCAGCGCATAGATCTTGAAAATGTATCGATGCGCTTTCCCCGGGGGAGGGCAGGGTCCGCCATAACCCACGCGATGAAAGCTATTGATGCCTTGCGTCGCTCCGTTGGAAAGCTTTTCACTCGAAGGAATGTTTTCCGAAAGTTCCGAGATCGAAGCAGGCAGGTTATAGATCACCCAATGGACGAAAGTTCCGCCGGGCGCATCCGGATCTTCCACGATGAGCGCAAGACTTTTCGTCCCTTGGGGCGCCTGGCCCCATCGAAGCGGCGGTGAGACATTCGGCCCTCGGCACGTGTACTTCTCAGGAATCGAGGAACCCGCGCTGAACGCCGGACTGGTCAGCGCAATCTTTGAGCGCGCGCTCGACTTCGAGGCTTTCCCGTCTTCTCCTCGGCACGACAAGAGGCCAACTACTGGGAGCAGCGATAGCACGGCCGCCAAAAATCCTAATCGAGATCGGATCTTGGTCATCACACTTCTCCTTTTTCCTGTGACGAGGGAAGAGAAGCTCAATTTTCAGGTGGAAACATCATAGACTTTTGGCGTCGCGCGCACAAGAGTTGAGTGAAATTCCAGCGAGAAAAATTTCGGGGCCCGGAAGGCGCATCAAACCGCCGGTCCAATCGTCTCCATCTTCTGAGGTCGTGAGAATCGCAACCAAAGGAAGTAACTGGCCACGCCCGCCGCCAACGTCGCCAGTCCTCCCAGCACATAAAACCTACCCGATGTAGCGAAGATATAACACCAGCCCAGCAAGGCAATCAAGCTGGGCAACGGATAAAGAAACATCCGAAACGTTTCGGCGCCGCCGCGCCGACGGCGCAGCAAATGAACGGCGCCGATCTGCGCGACGAATTGGACGATGATTCGCGTGGTGATGAGCGCCTTGATCACTTCGTCCAGCCGGAAGAAACTCGCGCCCAAGACCACTGCGCCCAAGACCAGCAAAGAGACGTGCGGAAATCCCTTGCGGGGATGCAGGCGCGCAAACGGAGAGAAGAAGAAGCCGTCGCGCGCGGCGGCGTAAGGAATGCGCGAATAGCCGAGCATGAGCGCGGTCACCGAGGCCAAAGACGTCCACAAAATGAGAACCGTTACCAATAGGCCCCCGAGGTGGCCGTAAATCCGTTCCATGAATTCCGAAGCGATGAATGAAGAGCGCATCGCTTGTTGCCACGGCACCACGCCCAGAATCGAAATGTTCATGGCCAGGTAAATCGCCGCCACGGCAATCACCGAAATCAAAATCGATCGCGGAATCGTGCGGGCCGGGGTTTTCACTTCGTCGCCGATGTAGCACACGCTGTAATAGCCGAGGTAATCGTACATTGCGATCAACATGGCGGAGCCGAGCCCAAGAACAAATCCCCGGGAGAAGTCGAAGGCGTGCCGCGGGAACGAGAAGGCCGTCCGGGAATCGAAATGACGAAAGCCGGAATAGAGCATCACGGCGATCGTCAGAATCATTCCTGCCCAAAGCACCAGCATCAATTTTCCGACCGAGGCCGTCTTTCGATACAACAGAGCGACGGTCAGCGTGCCCACGCCCACGGCAATCCATTGAATGGATCGAGGAGAAAGCGGAATGAGGTACGACAGATATTGTGCGAATCCGATGTTGCCGGAAGCAATTTCCAACGGCCCGGAGAGAACAAACTGCCAGATGAAGAGAAACGGCAACAACCGGCCGAACCGCGTCGGCGCAAACGCGACCTTCAAGTACTCGAACGTTCCGCCGGAACTGGGAACCTGCGACGCCAACTCCGCCCACATCATTCCATCGCATAACGCCAGCAAAGCGCCCACGATCCAACCCCACATCGCTTGCGGGCCGCCCATCGACGCCAGAATCAAAGGAATGGTAATGAACGGCCCCACGCCTACCATGTTCGACATGTTCATGGCGGTGGCGTGCACCAGCCCAAAACTGCGCGTCAAAGATGAGGTGGTTTCGACGGATTTCATGAAGTGAAGTCAGAACACTCCGCAACGTGCCGAGTTTATCAGAGATTCGAAGAAATGAAGAAGATATGGTAGCCGTGATGCTCTGTTTTTTGGAGCATCACGGACGCCCGGGATTCGCCAAAGAGTCCACGTAGGCGGAAATCCCGGCCAACAAATCATCACGCCTGTTTTCAGAGCAGTCTTTCATAGTCGCCGCAACGACCACTCAAGGGGATGAAAATATTTCAGGATTGCGATGATGCAAGCCCGC
>CAZIDA010000039.1:0-8385 GCA_964537865.1 uncultured Acidobacteriota bacterium | reverse complement strand
TTTTCGGATCACATCGTCACGAAATCTCCTTCCCATTTTGATAATCCAATCAACCAAGACCGGCCAACAAAAATTAGATCAGCTTGGCCGTTTACAACGAGCCAGTCATCGGATATCGTTTGATCCACCTGATCCTTTTCGATGAGTTTCTCCTGCCGCTCAAGAGCTCGCGAGGCAGATTTTAAGGAGGCGACGGCGCGCTTGATCGAATTGGGAGGCTGAGATGTCGTTAGCATATGGTGTCGCCATGCAATTTCGGCCGGATGGCCAACGCGGATTGTTCGTCCAGCGGCCGGTTCGTCAAGGCGAAATCCTGATCACTTATGACGGGCCGATCATCGATCATCCCACGCGCCATTCAATTCAGATTGACGACCAGCGACACATCGAAGGGACTCCGGAGTCGAATGCTTTCTTGAATCATTCATGCTCGCCGAACTCGTATGTCGATTGGGCAGGCGTGTTCCTGCGGGCGCTTCGCGACATCGAGGCCGGCGAAGAGTTGACCTGCAATTATTGGACAACCGACTGGAAGCTTCACGAAAAGTTCGTCTGTCACTGCGGCGCGCTGAATTGTTATGGAGAAATCCGGGGATTCAAACACCTTTCCCCGGAGCAGCAACGAGATCTCGCTCCCTTGGTTCCGGAGTTCATGAAAAGACGCATTACCGCACTGAGCATTTCACGATGAGAAGGCTCGCGTGGCCTTCACCAACTGTTACGACGATGCGACCCGGGCCGAAGCTTACGCCAGGCTGGAATTCGCCAACACCTATCACCTCGCCTTCCGCGATTTGCCGGCAATCATTCGCGATCAAATTCACGGAACGGAGGCGATTGACTTCGGCTGCGGTACGGGGCGCTCCACCCGATTTTTGCGGCAGCTCGGATTCGACGTCGTCGGCGTGGACATTGCGCCGGAAATGATCGCCAAAGCCCGAGCGCAAGATTCTCACGGCGACTATCGGCTCATCAAAGACGACGATCTCAGCGAGCTCCGACCGGGTTCGTGCGATCTCATCCTCTCCGCCTTCACCTTTGACAACATTCCCGGTTTCGAGACGAAGCTGCGGCTCTTTCGCGATCTCAGGAACGTGCTGAAGGCCACGGGCAAGATCATCAACGTGGTTTCGTCACCGGACATTTACCTTCATGAATGGGCGTCGTTTTCCACCAAGGATTATCCGGAGAATCGATTTGCAAAATCCGGCGACATGGTAAGGATCATCACGACAGACATCGCTGACCGCAGGCCGGCGGAAGATATCTTGTGGACAGACGAATCGTATCACGAGGTTTACGCGCAAGCCGGGCTGACTGCGATTGCTACCTACCGGCCTTTGGCTCGAGGCGAGGAGCCGTACCGTTGGGTGAACGAAACGAAGATCGCGCCGTGGGTGATCTAGGTGTTGGCTCGACAAGCGGACCAATCCTCCCAACCTTCTGAATGAGCAGAGAGAAGAGGAGTACATGATGAGCGAGATTTTCCCTTGGATCAGACGCCAGTTCCTCTTTGATTTTCCCGTCGAACAATATCCCAACATCTGCATCCGGCTTCGCGGCACACCGGCACGACTGGAGGATCTCGTTCGCGGCTTGGAGCCTGACCGCTTGAGGCACAAGCCGAACGGCAAATGGTCGATCCAAGAAAACGCCGGACACTTGGAGAATTTGGAGTTGTTGTGGTCGACAAGGCTGGATGAGTTTCTGGCAGGCAAAGAGACTTTGACGGCGGCCGACATGAGCAATGCTGCTACTCAACAGGCGGGTCACAATGATCGCAGGATCGACGAAATCCTTTACGGCTTCCGGAAACACCGCGAACGTTCGGCTACTTCTCTGGATCTTCTTTCTCCAATCGATTTCAGTCGGACCGCGCTGCATCCGCGATTACAGAGGCCGATCCGACTGGTGGATCATCTCTTCTTCATCGCGGAGCACGACGACCATCATCTCGCTAGAATCTGGGAGCTGCGCGGAGCTCGGCCCTGAGTTGAAAGGGTCCTGACCGCCGCAAGCATCATGGGCATAACCGGAGGTTCTTATCATGCATCCTCTATTATCGTCATGCACTCGGCGTGGATTCTTTGGGGCTGCCGCTGAATTCGCGGGAGCGCTTGCCTTCAGCGGAATGGCAAGTCAAGCGAGGGATTCGGGAACCCCTCTTGCCCAGCGCAGACTGGGACGCACGGGAGTCAATGCGTCTTTGCTCGGGTTGGGCCTGGGGCCGGTTGGATTGGCCCATTATTCTCCTTTCGAATTGCGGGAAGTGGTGCAGGCCGCACTCGACGAGGGGGTGACTTACTTTGATATGCAACCGGACTATGGCGATGTTGAGTGTTCCTTGGCGCCTTGGTTGCACACGCGGCGCGATCGCGTGTTTCTTGTGACAAAGACTTGGGCCAAGACAAGGAACGAGGCGCTTGACTCCATTCAACGAAGCGTGCGCCGGCTTCACGTAAAACATGTTGATGCCGTCTTACTTAACAACATCGGCGATTACGACATGGAGCGCCTGTTTGCACCCGAAGGCGCGTTCGCGGGAATGGAGAAGGCTCAGGAGTTGGGTCTGACTCGGTTTCTTGGAATCAGCGGCCACATGGGCGCGGAGCATTTTGTGCAGGCGCTGCAAACAGGGAGGTTTGATGTCGTCATGCCGGTGATCAACTTCGTTGACCGGCACTCGTACCGGATGGAGGAGAAGGTTTTGCCGGTGGCTGCCAAGCACGACGTCGGCGTGGTCGCCATGAAGGTTCTCGGAGGAGCGGTCGGCAAAGATTACAGCAGCCGTCAACAACATGCCTTATTGCCGGCTCAAGATCATGAAGCAGCCATCCGTTACGCTCTCGGACTGGCGGGCGTTTCTGTCGCCGTGATTGGCTGCAAAAGTGCGGATGAGGTTCGTCTTGCTGCAGCAGCGGCAAGAAATTTCCGGCCGCTCGAAGCGAAAGAGTTGGACGCCTTACTTGATCGAGGCCGAAGACTGGCGACCGGGTGGGGCCTTCGATTTGGCCCTGCATGATTGCTGGGCACAGCTTGCCCTATTCCCGAATCCCCATGGTCACGCGCTGAGATTCCTGAGGGCCTCCAGAAACACCTCCTGCGCTGCATCTTCCGCCGCCTGAAAATCGTTCAGGATGGAGCAGCCGTACCCAACTACCATATCGCTGAAAGCGACGCGCCAGTTTCCCCAAGATTCCGACATCATTCTGTCGGGCCTGATGAACCAAGGTGGACAGGCGCTCTCTCCGAGGTTATCAGTTAGTGAGTTCTTCTAGAATGGAGGGAAAGAGAGCAATGTCTCCGTGGCGCCCGACGTGTCGGATCTGTGGATTTGTGCCGGCGGTCGGCTCTCTGCGTTGATTGAATGCGCCTGGAAGCAAAAGCGCCCCGACGTGTCGGGGCGCATTCCATGACGGTTAAGCAACTCATCGTTGACATCTCGTTTTTCTTGACCCCGATTTTAATCCGGGGTAAGCTCCACGTGATTGTGTTGGAAAATAAATTTTTGACCACTCCCCCCTTGAAATTACTCATGAATAGGCCGCTGGGTGTGATGGATTGGCAATAGGACCGGATTCTACCAATCCAGCCACGTCAGCCTTCTTGACAACATACGGCAATGCCGTATATCCTTCTTATGGTCACATTCGTCGAAACGAAGTTATTCACCCGTTTGGTCGATGATTACTTGTCTGATGATGAGTACCGGAAAATCCAAATGGTCTTGATTGAAAACCCCGGGACGGGAGTCGTCATCCCCGGATCGGGTGGGGTGCGTAAGCTCCGCTGGCGCGCTGCCGGTCGAGGGAAACGCGGCGGCTATCGGGTCATCTACTATACGAGGCGCGCTGAAAAAGTCATTTGGATGCTGACGATTTATCCCAAGAATGTATCGCAAGACATTCCCGCCCATGTTCTGCGACGGATTCGAAAGGAAGTCGAAGATGTCTAAATCCAAACGCCATATCGGCTTTGAAATTCTCCAAGGCTTGCGGCAGCTCAAGCGCGGAGAGCACGGGCGCGTGATCCACATTTCCGACATTGCCAGCATTCGGGAGAAGACTGGGCTCTCCCAAGTACGATTCGCCCAATTGCTCGGCGTTTCCGTTCGAACTCTACAGGACTGGGAGCAGGGTCGCCGCGCCCCGTCGGGAGCGGCGAAGACGTTGCTCTTGGTGGCGGCCAAGAATCCACGGGATCTCCTCGACGTTGTCTGAGCAATACGAAATCGAACCTGCACTGGTAGCCGGGATACGGCGCTTTCTGCCATGTCGGGTTAGATGAGTGAACAACGAATTGGAAGTTGTTTCTCCTGTCGTCATCAAAGCGTTTCGCTTCCGGGAAAAACTATTCAACGCCGAGACGCTGAGGATGCAAAACCTCACAGAGAAATCCCCGGATATTTTCAGAAGAGTCCCCCAGGGGGCGTCATCGTTCAGGCAATGCCTATCCGCCGGCGATCGCTCCTATGATCATGAACGGCTCGGCGCCTTTCGCGACGGGGTCCGGCAGAAGAGTGTCCGGCGACTCGTGTGAGAGATCCTGCTCACACGCGAAAAATCGAACGAACGGTCGGCGCTTGAGCGTGACGTGATCGCGGATCGTTCCGCGCAGCACCGGATAGCGGGCCTCCAGCGCATCGAGCACCGACCGCTGCGTCACGGCGCCCTTGATGTCGAGCTGTACTTCATCGCCGACGTGAGCCAGGGTCCGCAAATGTTGAGGAAGCATGACGCGAATCATGGCAGTGTCTGCGCCTCGACGGAAAGAACCGCCGGAAGGTCCCGGACAATGGGCGCCCAATGGTCTCCACCATCCGCCGTGGCGTAGACCTGACCGCCGGTGGTCCCGAAATAGACGCCGCACTTGTCCAGCGAGTCGACGGCCATGGCGTCGCGCAGGACATTCACGTAGCAATGGCTTTGTGGCAAGCCGTTGGTGAGCGCTTCCCAATCATTCCCGCCACTGCGGCTGCGGTAGACGCGCAGCTTCCCATCCATCGGAAAGTGCTCCGAGTCGCTCTTGATGGGCACGACGTAAAGGGTTTCGGGCTCGTGGGCGTGAACGTCGATCACGAAGCCAAAGTCCGTCGGCAAATTTCCGCTGACTTCATGCCACGAATCGCCGGCGTCGTCGCTGCGCATCACGTCCCAATGCTTTTGCATGAACAACACGCCGGGCCGCGACCGATGCATCGCAATGCGATGGACGCAGTGTCCAATCTCGGCATTCGGGTCGGGGATGTATTGGGACTTCAGTCCGCGATTGATGGGCTTCCACGTCTGGCCGCCGTCATCCGTTCGAAACGCGCCCGCAGCGGAGATGGCGATGTACATTCGCTGCGGATTGCTGGGATCCAGCAGGATGGTGTGCAGGCACAACCCACCGGCGCCGGGCTGCCATTTCGGTCCGGTCCCATGCCCGCGCAGTCCCGACAATTCCTGCCATGATCGTCCGCCATCGCTGGAGCGAAACAAAGCGGCGTCCTCGATGCCGGCGTAAACCGTATCCGGATCTTTCAGTGACGGCTCCAGATGCCACACGCGCTTGAACTCCCACGGATGCGGCGTGCCGTCGTACCACTGATGCGTGGTGAGCGGCTTGCCGGTCTCCGCCGAGGTATCGTAAACGAACTTATTGCTCTCGCCATGAGGAAAGCCGTCGGGCCCCGTGGTCACTCCGCCTCCGGGCGCTTCCCAGGTCTTGCCGCCATCGCTGGAACGTTGAATGACCTGCCCGAACCAGCCGCTCGTCTGCGATGCGTAAATTCGGTTCGGATCTGCGGGCGAGCCTTTCACGTGATAAATCTCCCAGCCCGTGAAGTGCGGTCCGCTCACATCCCACTTCTCGCGCTTGCCGTCCGATTCCAGAATGAACGCGCCCTTTTTTGTGCCGACCAGTACTCGTACTCTGCTCATGCTTTTCTCCTTCCTGTGTTTTGCTGCAAGTTGAGATTTCACATGATCAATTTTTCTGGATTACTTTGTCCCGCCCTTAGCCATTCGTTCCAATTGCGCGCGCTGTCGCTCTGCCTGTTCCCGGAGTTCCGGTGTCAACTGCTTTCCGAAATCTTCCATTTCGAAGATGGGGCGAAGTTCGATCTCAACTCCTCCATCGAACGGGGCGCGCTTGAGCCATTCGATGGCCTCTTCCTTCGATTTCACGCGCCACAGCCAGAATCCGGCGACGAGCTGATTCGTTTCCGGAAAGGGACCGTTAATCACCGTTCTCTCTTTTCCCGAAAATCTGACCCGGGCGCCCTTCGAGCTGGGGTAAAGTCCTTCCGCGGCCAGCATCACACCGGCCTTTACCAACTCTTCGATGTACGTGCCCATGGCGGCGATGATCTTTTCGTCGGGCATCACACCCGCCTCACTGTCCTTATTCGCTTTGACCAATACCATGAATCTCATCGTGATTCCTCCTTTTGGTACTCCAAATAATCACACCCTGCATTAAGGCACCGTGATCCACGGTGCTCACACCGCACACCACGATTGCTAAAGCTCTGAGTCGATCCATCGCTCACCTTCTGCCGTTGGTTCGCAGCGGAATCAAGCTCCGCAATCGTTCGTCACGAAAAAAAATCCCTCCCCAAGTCAGCACTCCGAAAATGACCGGGAAGAGTGTTTCGAATAACGGGTGACCGACACGCAGATTGGTCACCGTGGCGCCGCCAAGATAGCCGGTCAGCAAGATGGCGCCTAGAATCGAAGTCGCCGGGATCAGGTACAGGATCGTACAAAGAATGAGAAGGGCGCCGATGAAAACGATCTGCGCGACCGGGAATCCCAGTTCGGCCGACGCCTTCAACAGTGGGGGAACTTTCATCACTTTCGTGATGCCGTCGAAAAGCAGGAAGAGCGCCACCAGTCCAGTCAGAACGCGCCCGGTCCAAATCATCTTTCTGGATTCCGAGGCCGTTTGATCCATCGATGCCATGTGTTCTTCTCCATGCGTTGTCTTTTCTCCGGCGGACTGCCGAGAAATGTCCGGCCTTCTCAAGCAAACGAGCGTTCTGTCAGCGGGCACGCCTGTCCGCGCTCCAGAATCTGGTCTCTTGAAGAATCTGCGCAGGCAAAAATCCTGTGCCAATCGAAAATCTTCAAAACGAATTTTTCGGGAAGAAGCTACTAACCGCCAACGCGCCGATTCTCTCAGCGCGAACGATCACTCGGCATTCTCACAGTTCACCATCCACGGAACTCCGAATTGATCCGTCACCATTCCGAATCGTTGCGCCCAGAAAGTTTGTTGCATCGGCATGTTCACCTTCCCCTTCTCCGACAAGGCTTGAAAGACGCGTTCCGCCTCCGCCGGATCCTTCACATCGAGCGAGACCGAGAAACCTTTGGGAGCTTGGTAGCGAGGATCATCCGTCCCCATCAACCTTTGGCCGTTCACCGATAACCGAGCGTGCATGATCTTCTGTCGCCACTCGGGAGGAACGTGCGTTTCCACCGGCGTTCCGGCATGCGGGATCATGACTTCGATTTTGCCCCCGAGCACTCGCTCATAAAACTTGAAAGCTGTTTCACATTGACCATTGAAGGTCAGATATGGATTCATTTGCATGATGCGCTCCTTCAAATTCAGGAATTGGGGAATCGTTCAAAAATCACGCGCGAGCAACTCGCGCCTTTCACCGGACCCGCGACGGATCACGGCAGAACCCAGCGGCCTTTCACTTGCAGCGGAGTCGAGTCGCGCGCCTGCCACCGCCGCCAGACTTCAGCGAGAATTTGCTCGCGATGCTTCGCCATCTTCTCGATGGCCTCGCAAGAGGCCCCGGTGCTTTCGTGACGCGCGCCCCAAAGCAGCAACTCCAAAAGCACCGGCGCCAGATCAATTCCTTTCTCCGTCAGCCGATAGTTCAACCGCCGTCGATCGCTCTTCTCGGCTTCTGCGATGATGATTCCTCCCGCTTCCAGTTTACGCAATCGGTCGGCCAAGATGTTGGAGGCTATTCCTTCCCCCGATTCCTGGAATTCCCGAAAGGTCCGGAAGCCACGAACCATCAGATCGCGGATGATCAACAAGGACCATCGATCTCCGAGCAGGTCCAAAGAGATGCTTACCGGGCACCTGGACCGTCGCTTTATTTTGGGCTTTCCCGCCACTGCCGACACCATAGCAATGTCGCTTGCAGAATGCAAGGAATATTTCCAGGAAAATTTTCGCACCCGAGTGATGAGAAGGAATCAGGGTCGCAGGCCGCCTAGATGGGCGACAGAAGCTCATTTTCGGAGCAGTCGCTCATGCCTCGATGCATCGGGGCACTCAAGGGCATAAAAATCGTTGTGGTAGCCGGGATGCTTCCGCCGCAGGCGGAGAGCATCCCGGATGTCCGGATGGCAGCGACGCCCGGGATTCGCCAACGAC
>CAZIDA010000038.1:0-12362 GCA_964537865.1 uncultured Acidobacteriota bacterium | reverse complement strand
GGTCCCAGGTGTTCCAGCAGCAAGTAACACACCTCCGGGACCACCGGGCTCGGCGCCACCAGGGTTTCGTTTGTCGCGGCAACAAAGTCGGCGATCGTTTCATGATACTGATCGTCCTCATCGGCCAGCGCGTACAAAGGGCCGGTGTCAACCAGGATGGCCATCACCACCCCCGTCGCCGGTTGGCTTTGCGGCGTAAGATCGCTTCAGCGTTCTTAGAAACGGAGGAGCGGCCGCTCTTTCCGATGGCGGTAAAGGAGAGTTTCCGGGCAGGCCGCTGTTGCTCCAAGTATGTCTTGAGCGCCTCGCGAATGATCGCGGCGGCCGTCTTCCCGCTGGCGCGAGCCAATTGTCTGATCTCCAACAGCCGATCACTCTCCAGGAGAATTGTGGTTCGTGTCATGTCGCCCTCTCTAATTGATGTCGACATATATGCTAGCATATATGTCACACATGGAAACAGAAGGAATTCGATGAGGCGCGCCAAGGATTGATCCTGCCTGAAGGGGCGAAACTGATGAGACAACTTCACGCTTGGATATTGCGATTCCTTAGCCTGTTCGGCAAAGCTCAAAATGATCGCGAGATCACCGAGGAGCTGAACAGCCATCTTCAACTGCACATCGACGACAATCTCCGCGCCGGCATGACGCCCGAAGAAGCGCGCCGCCAAGCGCTCATCCAACTCGGCGGCATCGAGCAGACAAAGGAAATTTATCGTGAGCGCTGCGGCATTCCGTTTCTCGAGACGCTATGGCAAGACCTGCACTTTGGCGCGCGGATGCTGCGCAAGTCACCGGGATTCACGGTCATCGCCGTCCTGACGCTGGCGCTCGGGATCGGCGCGAACACCGCAATTTTCAGCGCCATTTACTCGGTGCTGTTGCGACCGTTGCCGTTTGCTCACTCCGATCGGTTGGTGGCGTTGTTTGGCGCTAACCCCGCACTGAATGTCTACCGGAATCCCTTGTCCTACCCGAATTTCGTGAGCATTCGCGACCACGCCAATAGTTTTGACCAGCTTGCCGCCTATTCCAACTGGGCCATGAATATCGGCGGGCGTCGCCCCGAACGACTGCGCGCGGTTGTTACCACGCCCGCTTTCTTTGACGTTTTTGAAGCGCGTGCGTTCATCGGCTCCTCCACGCTTTCGGAGGATCGTTCCATCGAGCCTGGCGTTGTGATCAGCTATGCTTTTTGGCAGCGCTACTTCGGAGGTGACGCGCGCATCGTGGGCCGCCAAATCCGGTTGGACCGCAATCCGGCAACGGTGATCGGTGTGATGCCGCCGAATTTCGATTTTCCATCCGGCGTGAATGTGTGGGCTTCCATGAAACAGACGGCGCAAAACCGCGATCTGTTCACCGAGCGCGGTTCGAGCTGGTTGAGCTGCGTCGGCCGTCTGAAGTCACAGACCTCCCTCAAGCAGGCGCAGGTGGAGATGGACACGATTGCCTCGCGTCTCGCTTCGCAAGACACTGCCGATTCGGGTCTTTGGGGATTTCGGTTGTATGGATTGCATGACAGTCTTGTGAGCGATATTCGCCCGGCGTTGCTCGTGCTGCTTGGCGCAGTCGGCTTTGTCCTCCTGATCGCGTGCGCCAACCTCTCGAGTCTTCTGCTGGCGCGAGCCACCGTTCGCCAAGGGGAGCTGGCCATTCGCACCGCGCTCGGCGCTTCACGCGCCCGTTTGCTTTCACAGTGGCTTACGGAGGCGCTGTTGTTGGCGGTGTTGGGCGGAGCCTTCGGAATAGCGCTTGCGGGCTGGACCATCGATCTGCTCAGCGCCGTCGCTGCTCAATTCCTTCCCCGGGGCTTCGTGATTCGACTGGATCCCCAAGTGCTCTGCTTTGCAGCCCTCTTGTCCTTGGTGACCGCGCTGCTCTCAGGACTTTTGCCGGCCCTTCATGCCGCGGGGACTTCTCCAGATGAATCGCTTCGTTTGCAGGCCCAGGGGAGCTGGGTCTCTGCGCGGCGCGTCCGCACGTTTCTGGTCGCCGGTGAGATTGCTATTTCTTTGGTCCTTCTCGCCGGTAGTGGACTGTTGTTGCGCAGCTTTCTGCGCCTGAGGGCGGTTGATCCCGGTTTTGTGCCCGAGCACTTGGTGGTGTTCAGCGTTTCGAGGGCCGATAGTCGAGAAGCAGCCGGCATATTGCCGGGAGATTTCTTCCTCCGTTTGCAGGATCGACTTTCTTCACTTCCCGCGGTGACTTCCGTCACCGCCACCAGCACGCTGCCGGAAAGCGGCGACAGCATTCGCGCCACCTTCTCGATTCAAGGAAGAACCTCCGACGATTCCAGCAGTCGGCCGCAAGCGAGCAAGGACTTCGTCACACCCGGTTTCTTCCAAACGATGGGCATCCCTTTGATTCAGGGACGCGAATTCAACCGTCGTGATGACCACGATTCTCAGCCGGTGATCGCCATCAATCAAGAATTCGCGCGCCGGTTTTTCCCCGGTGAAGATCCCATCGGGAAAGTTCTGACGCACACAGGTCCTCATGCGCCTCCTCGAATCATCGTCGGTGTCGTGGGCAATGTCCGCCACGACACGCTCGACCAACCGGCCGAGGCGGCGTTCTACATCCCCATGGCTCAAGAGTCGGATTACTTTGCATGGTTTGTCCTGCGCACGGCCATACCGCCCGGCACTGTCCTCGCGGAAATCCGTCGAGAAGTGGCGATGCTGGACAGTGAGCAGCCGATTTCGGGCGTCCGCACCATGAAGTGGATGTTGGACAACTCTACCGTAGACCAACGCTTCAGCGCGTTGTTGATGACGTCCTTCGCCGCGTTGGCGCTGCTGCTCGTGTCCGTGGGTGTCTACGGTGTAGTCGCATACGCGGTCAACCGACGCACACACGAGATCGGTCTGCGGATGGCACTGGGCGCGTCTCGGAGCGACGTGCTTACTATGGTACTCGGCCAAGGATTAAGAATCGCCGGAATCGGCATTGTGATTGGCGTGCCCACGACCTTGGCCTTGACTCGCCTGCTTCGGGGTTTTCTTTTTGGAGTCAGCACAGCCGATCCTGTCGTGTTTGCCCTTGTGACGGTGCTCCTGACTGCCATCGTCCTCCTGGCCAGCTATGTGCCCGCGCGCCGCGCCACGAAGGTCGATCCCATGGTGGCGCTGCGATATGAATGATCCCGGTGGAGCAGACACTCTTGTCTACTCCGAAAATAGCCATCGTGGATGTCTGGGTAGCCGGGATTCGCCTGACTTTGGGCGAATCCCGGACGTCGCGGCGATCCGGACCTCCGGCCCCGATGCATCGGGGCCGGCTACCACATCATCATTTATTCCCTCGCCTTGTCTCGATCTTTCTCGAAGCGTATACTCGTCCCGAAGTTGAGCTTTGATCCGGCGCTCATTTGTCCCCCCTCGAATGGATGGCTTTATGATACATGGTGTTTTCAAATCCTCAAATTTCCATTTCCAGAGAGCGGCGTGCGTCAATGCAGCAGATGGCTTCACGTCTTTCGAATTGAAAGTCGCGGAGTGTGACTTCCAACGAGACAAGGCGATGAGAATCAAGAAAACGGTGATGAAGACGGACGTTGTCCCGACGGAGAGAATACGGCAAGCGATCTTGATGGTTCGAGGATTGAAGTTCATCCTCGATCGCGATCTGGCCATGCTCTATGGGGTGGAAACGCGCGCGCTCAACCAAGCCGTCAAACGGAACTGGGAACGTTTTCCCGGTGATTTCATGTTTGAGCTGACGCGTGAGGAGATCATGAGGATATCACAATTTGTGATATGTTTACGCGCCATGAGGGTGGGGTCGCGATTTGGTAGCCGGGGTGCGTTGTTTGCACCCCGGAGAGATCTGCAAGCTGGATGAGATGGAGAAGAAATATGACTCGCAGTTCCGCGTCGTTTTCGACGCGATCCGGCAACTCATGACGCAAGCAGAGCTGCCGCGCAAGCAGATCGGCTTTCGAGTGCGGGAAAGGCGGCCGAGGTATAGAAGGTAAACTACGGATTATGGAAAACCCGATGGCAGCTTCATGCGGAATGCATGTATTTAGAAAGAAGATGCCACCCCAACAGGAGGTCTCATGGCGAAAGCCGAAGCCAGCGTTGAAGAGCTAGTTAGTATGATCGAGCGAGGGGAACTGCGGCTGCCGGAAATGCAGCGCCGTTACGTCTGGCGCTCTACCCGAGTGCGGGACTTACTCGATTCGCTCTATCGGGGCTATCCCTCGGGCGCGATTCTGCTGTGGGAAACCGATAAGGATGTTCCGCTACAAGAGTTCGCTGTTGAGCAACGCAACAATCCCTACCCGAGTACACGCCTTCTCCTTGACGGCCAGCAGCGACTCACTTCGCTTTCTGCTGTGATCCGCGGCGAGACCGTGACAGTACGTAGCCGCAAAAAACCCATTGAGTTGCTCTTCAATCTCGATCATCCCGACCAACTCGCGCTTGTGACCGAAGTGAACGAAGACGGTGGCGAGGAGGAAGAGGAGGATGAATTGATCGACGACGAGGCAGATTCGAGCGAGGACGAGTTGCAGAAGCGGTTCGACCGCATGACCTTTGTGGTGGCCACGCGAAAGCTGGAGCAGTTGCCGCAGTGGGTTAAGGTCACGGACGTATTCAAGACTGACAGTGACGCGCCTTTCCTCAAGCGCGCGGGTGTCACGGGCTTCGAGGACCCGCGCTACGAAAAGTACAGCCAACGTCTCGCTCGTCTGCGCAGCATCCGCAAGTACGTCTACCGTATGGACGTGCTCGAACGGAAGCTTTCGTATGATGAGGTCACTGCGATCTTCGTCCGTGTGAATTCACTCGGCACGAAGCTGCGTAGTTCCGACTTGGCTCTAGCGCAGATCACCGCCAAGTGGCGCGGTGCACTGAAGACGTTTCAGAGCTTTCAGGAGCAGTGCGCTAAGGCTGGCTTCGAACTTGACCTCGGCTTGCATCTGAAGAACTTGATCGCCTTCGCCACCGGACAGTCGCGCTTCCATACCGTTGGTGGACTCCCAATCTCGACGCTCCAGCAAGCGTGGAAGGAGTGCGTTCCAGGCATGGAGTTCGCATTGAATTTCCTTCGGAGCAACGCCGGGATCGACAGCCCAGCGCTCCTGTCTTCTCCTTTTCTGCTGGTGACGCTGAGCTACTATGGCCACAAACGAAATTACCAGATTGCGGCAGACGAGTCGCAGCGGCTCCGGTATTGGGTGCTAGTCGCGAACGCCAAGGGTCGCTACTCGCGCGGCTCCAGCGAGACGCTGCTTGACCAAGATCTTGCCACACTGCGAGAGGAGGGCGGCGCGAGCGAGCTTATCGATCGTCTGAGGCTTCAGGTCGGGAGGCTCGACGTAGCTCCGGAGGAACTGGAAGGTCGCAATCAGCGCAGTGCCCTTTTTAAGACTATGTTTCTGGCGTTCCGCGCAGCCGCCGCCAAGGACTGGCGGTCCAATCTTGCCATCTCGCTGGATCACTCCGGTTCGCACCACCGCCTGCAGTTCCACCACATCTTTCCGAAAGCGGTGCTCAAGAGTGCTTACCCCGCACGAGAGGCCGACGACATTGCGAACCTCGCGTTCATTGGCGGCAAGACCAACCGGCAGATCAGCGACAAACCCCCGAGCCAATATTTTTCCTCAATGGTCGAAAAGTCTGGGATCGCTGCGTTCGAGGCTCAGTGCATCCCAACGGATTCCACACTGCTTGGCGTCGATGCCTATAAGGCCTTCCTCGCCGAACGACGCAAAGTAGTGAGCCGAAGGTTAAACGAGTTTCTTGCTGTTACCCAGGCGTGACGCGGCAGAGCATTGAGCCTCTTGAACCATGGAGGCGAGACACGCAACCTGGACCGTGCTGTCGGAGATCGAAGTTGCCCCACAGTAAATGGACCTGGATTTTGGACAGAGTGATGTCTTGCGAGGCAGGATCGATTTGGAAAGCTCCAGCAGCCTCGGCTGGCGGTGGGATCACGAAACAATCTACTGAGCGCGTGTAGGTTGCACTTGGAATCTCCCCCCAGCTTCCGCTGGGGGGATCGTGATGTCTGAACAACAGTTGGACTCACGGCTTTCCAATTTTGTGTTGGTGTGAGTGCTCATCTTTCGCTGCTGGATCGTGGCGAATGATGGGCCAGTCGTAACGAAGAACATTTGCAGAGAGGTCAATGATGACGACTCGATCTTCTGCATCACTCGGCTTTAAGCTGCTGGGGACGTATATGCTTGTCCAGTCTGTTGGGGTCGTAGTAAATCTGTTCTATACTCCCAGGAAGCCAGTTGGGGTTGCGTTTAGCATCTACATCATTACGCTGCTGCTCCCACCTGTTCTTGCTGTTGCGTTCGGATCTGTCTTGATCGCCAAGAGCAATCTTTTGGCTCGATGGGGCGTATCGGCGGAAGAAGAAGTTGAGGAAGCGGGTCCTGCGGTGACGGCGACGCAGTCTCTGGCGTTTTCGGTCCTCGGTGTCGTTATCTTCGCCTTTGCGATTATTGGGCTTGTGAGCGTAGTATCACTACTCATGACCACAAGAACTGTCGGTTCTCGGGTGCAGCAGGCTGTTTTCGCCTTCCGGGCGTACTGGCCACTTCTTGCCGGGGAACTGGTTAAACTTGCCATAGGCGCTTACTTGTTTATCGGTGTAGGGATCTTTTCCAAATTCTTGCATCGTATTCAGGAGTCAAGGATGCCCCCACTCACGGGAGAACAGAAATCATAAAAGTGTATGCCTGTTCCGCGTGGACACTTCGATCCCTCATCAAGCTTGGGATATCCCCCGCGGGGATGCTGGCGGGATTGTAGTGGAAGACGCGCCAGCCGTTAGGCAGAGCACTTCCAAGGAGGATGATGATGCGAGCTCGATCTTTTGCTTCTCTCGCCTTCAAGCTGTTGGGAATGTACCTGCTGGGTGAGGCAGTTGCGGGACTTCGTGTGATTCCAACGGCTCTGTACTCCTTTCCCAGGAGCCTGACTGGGCTTACTGCCAGTACCTACAAAATCATGCTCCTGCTCCCATTGGTTCCTGCTTTTGTATTCGGAGTCATATTGATCGCAAAGAGCAATGTTTTTGCCCAATGGGCGGTATCGACGGAAGGACAAGACGAAGAGGTGGTTCTCACAGGAAAGGCGACGCAATCCTTGGCGTTCTCAGTTATTGGTGTGGTGTTCGTCATGTTTGGGGCCAGTATGCTTATGAGCGTAATCACTCTGTTCATGACTACAAGGACAGTCCAGTCTGTAATGTTCCGGTCCGTCGTGCCCTCGCCGGCGATCTGGCCACAACTCATCGAAGGGTTGGCTGAGCTTGCCATGGGCGCTTTCTTGTTCTTCGGCGGAGAGAGCCTTTCCAGATTGTGGCATCGCATTCAGGCGCCAAGAATTCCCCCGCTCAGCGAAGAACCGAAATCATAAACGTGCAATGAAAGAAGTCAGAGCCGGAATTTGGACAGGATGATGCCGAGCAAGACAGGCTGGATTTGGAAAGCTCCGCTGTCAGCCCCGTTCACGGGGCTTGCTTCTCTCAGCTCGCCGGTTTAGCGGCGGGAAAATGAGCCGCAACGCGATATTGATCTTGGGTCCAGCCCCGTGAACGGGGCAGTAGAGAATGGATTCAATGTTGATTCGTTCCCGCCGATAAATCGGCGGGCTGAGGAAGAGCAAGCCCGCTAAAGCGGACTCAACCCAAGATCGTCCATCGAGGTGAACCGTTCCATCGAGAAAATGGAAGACCCCGCGGCATGTCATCAATGTTGCTGATTCGTTCCCGCCGATGAATCGGCGGGCTGAGCGAGAGCAAGTCCGCTGAAGCGGACTTCAACCAAACTGGCTCGACCAACCTGAGCCGTGATCTTAAAAACGCGAATTGCACACGTCCGACTCCATCCTGAAGATATCTTGATTTCATTTCGGGGAACGCAAGCATTCACCTCTCTGCGGCGCGCTTGCTGATTCTTGTGGGGTTGTTGCCCCAAACGGAGAGCGCCCGGTGGGGGCACCGGGCCTACAACGCAACCACATGATGGTGTGTTGTAGGCCGGGTCCCCTGACCCGGCGATTAGATTTGAGCAACAACCCGTTGTCATCTAGCGCCGTGCAGCCACGTCGAAGTAAAAGACAAACCCACTGTCGCTGCCGGCCATGATCCCGCTCGCGTCCGCCGAGATCTGCATCGGCCAGCTCATATTGGCGGTCTCAAAAGTCCACTGCAGTGCGCCGTCGGCGCTGAAGAGATGAAAGTGGCCGCGGGTTCCGTCGGGATAGCCATCGGCCACGGTGACATATTCGCCCTTGGAGTCCATCGACGTGCTGTTGGGACTGCGTTTGATCGGCCTCATCCATTGCTGTTCTCCCGACGTTCCCTTATTGGCGAAGAGAAAAACTTTGCCGGCATTCGTCGCCTTGGCGGGCGCCTTTGGGCTCGCGGTGTTCGCGACCACCGAGACCAGTGATCCATCGTCAGACACAGCCACCGAGCGGCCGCTACTGCAGCCGGCGAGTGGAGCGGTCCAAGCCGGTTTTTGCGTGGTGGAAAATGTCTGCGTGTTGAAAAAATAGAGAGCGCTGCCGCTCGCCGCCGCGGCGAATCCGGATCCATCGGCTGCCATCGCAACCCAGTGAATCTCACCTCCCGCGGGAAGTTGCCAAGTGCCTTTGGTGACGAATGTCCCCTGATTGTTCTCCGCCAGAACAATGTAGCCTTTGTAGGTGCCATAAACAATCGATTGACCGTCCGCCGAGACGCCCACCGCCACCACGTAGTCGCCCGTTCCAGGATCAGGGCATGTCAACGTTTGAGGCGATCCCCAGGTCGATCCGCTGCGCAAGAACACGTAAGTTTGGTCCGCGCCCGCGACTAGAACGGATCCATCAGACGAAAAGACAACCATGTTGGTTCGACTGGGTGGAGAGTAAGTCAAGGTTCGTTTCCCCTTCGTGGCGTCGTAGGCGTAGATGAAGCCCGCGCCTCCGGTCGAGCCGCCGCTGGCCGCCCAATTCCCGTCGCGGGACAACGCCACCCAATAAATCCCCTCGGTGGATTCGAAGATGTGATCCCACAGCGGAGCGCCTGTTCCGTCCCACACAAACAGCCCGACTTTTTTCGTTTGCGCGGCGGCGAGGCTATGCCCCAAATCCGGGCCGTAGTTGTGAAAATACTTGCCGGCAGCTACCTTGCTGCCGTCGCTGGAGATGGCAACCGAATTCACGTACTCCTTCGTCTTGGGCAGTGGACAGGCTTTCCACGTTGGCTTGACGCTCTTCGCGCTGGACATGGTTCCCTCCCCTTTTCAAAATTCCGACAGTCTGCGGCTCAAACCAAAGGGCGCTCGTTCACCAGCCCGGCGCACGAACTTGTCCGCGCAGACAGATGATCCGAGAACTCCGTGTCGCTCGCGCCCGACGATTGATCGGCGCCCGACCTGGCGATTTGATTTGGACGACAGAGCGCAGCGATTCTACACCCCGCTTCCCGGCGCAACAATTCTTTTTGCGCGGTCAGGGAGGACGCCGGCGTCCTCCCTTATACTTGCTTTACCCGCGCCGTCCGATGCTGGTAGAATGCATCTCGAATTCCGAAAATTGAACAGGGTAGCCGTAATGTTGGCGCAGCGGTTGGCGCTGATGGTTCCATCCAAAACACACACTCCATCCATGCGGGTCGCATTTCACGAGGCGCGATGAGACTTGCGGCGGGCGCGCGACTTGGGGCATACGAAATTGTCGGCGTCTTAGGCGCCGGTGGCATGGGAGAAGTGTACCGCGCCCGCGACGACAAACTTGGCCGCGACGTCGCCATAAAAATTCTGCCGGAGAGCTTGGCCAGAGATGCCAAGGCCCTCGCTCTTTTCGAGCGAGAAGCCAAAGCGGTGGCAGCCTGCTCCCATCCCAATATTCTGGCGATTTATGAGTTCGGCCAAACCGACGCCATCGCCTATGCCGTCATGGAGCTGCTCGAGGGTCAGACGCTTCGCGAGCGGCTCGACGAGGGCGCGCTTCCCGTTCGAGAGTGCGTCGATTACGCCATCCAAATTCTCGGGGCTCTCGCCGCCGCTCATTCCAAGGGCATCGTCCACCGCGACCTCAAGCCGGGAAACGTTTTCATCAGCCGCGATGGGCTCGTCAAGTTGTTCGATTTTGGGCTGGCGGCACAGCCAAGCCCGACCGCCACGGGCCTTGACGAGACGACTCCTCCGAACTCTTCATCTGACACTGAAGTCGGGACGGTGCTGGGCACGGTAACCTATATGTCGCCCGAGCAAGTTCGAGGAGAGGGGGCGGATCACCGCGCCGATCTCTTCGCCTTTGGCGGCGTGCTTTATGAAATGTTGACGGGGCAGCGCGCTTTCACGCGCGAGACAGCAGCCGAAACGATGACGGCGATTTTGCGGGAAGATTCGCCGGAACTCCCCCCCGCGATCATCGCCGCCACCCCCGCTCTTGGCCGGATTATCGAGCATTGTTTGGAGAAAAATCCTGAGGAGCGTTTTCAGTCAGCCCGCGACATTGCGTTTGATCTTAAAGCCGCGATCGGCGAGTCATCGCGGTCAGGAAGGGCGGTCGCGACGGCGATGCGAGGGCCCGGGGCAGCCCGCTATCGGCTGCGGGAGGGAGTCGCGTGGGCAGCTTGCGTGGCGATTGCCGTGGCGGGTTTCGTTGTCGCCTATTACTACGCTCATCAGACCAGCCAACTGCAGCAGAAAGTCGTCTCGGAGATTGTTCCACCGGAGGGAACAACCATCGGTGCTCTGGCCGTTTCGCCCGACGGTCAGCGGCTGGCGTTTGTCGGTCGGAAGAATGCGGGCGGAAGCCAACTCTGGGTGCGCTCGCTCAACACCCTCGCCGAGCAGCCACTCGAGGGCACCGACGGCGCCACGTATCCGTTCTGGTCCCCCGACAGCCTTCAGATCGGCTTCTTCGCGAACGGCAAGCTTAAAAGGATCGCCGCTTCCGGAGGACCGGCGGAAATATTGGCGGATGCGCCAAACGGCCGCGGCGGCGCTTGGAACGAGGACAACGTCATCCTCTTTGCGCCGAACTTCGATATGCCGCTGTGGCGTGTGCCGGCCGCGGGCGGCGCTGCGCAACCGCTCACACGCCTTGACGCCTCGCGCCGAGAGATCTCGCACCTCCAGCCGTGCTTTCTGCCGGGCGGCCAACATTTCCTCTACAATGTCGCCAGTTTGACGCCGGAGAACAATGGCGTCTACGTCGGCTCGTTGGACGGAAAGACCGATAAATTCATTCTCCAGACTGCGAATGGAGCGACCTATGCGGCGCCAAACTACTTGGTCTTCACTCGAGGGCGATCGCTCTTTGCGCAGTCGTTTCAACCTGGGAGCTTGAAGCTCAGCGGCCATCCCGCGACCTTGGTCGACGACATCGGCGGGAGCGAGCTTGGCGGCACACATTACAGCGTTGCCGCATCCGGGCGCGTTCTGCTTTACCAGAGGGGCGCCGCTTCCTCCGGGAGCGATCTCCGGTGGTTCAGTCGTGCAGGCCAACCGCTCGGCATGTTGGGCTCGACGGAGCCGTACTGGAGCATGCGCATGTCGCCCGATGGCCGGTCCGTGGCCGCCGAGGTCCAAGATCAACAAACCTGGGCGAACAAGATTTGGATCTATGACCTTCCCCGGAGTACCCCTAGGCGACTCACATTTAGCCAGACCGAGGATGTCTCGCCCGTCTGGTCACCCGACGGCAAGTTCATCGCGTTCGCATCAAGAAAGCAAGGGCAGCATTATGCCATGTACATGAAGCCCTCAAGCGGCGGCGGTCAGGAACAACTTCTGCTGCAGATGGAAGGAGACGTGATTCCTCAGGACTGGTCTCGCGACGGACGCTACCTGCTCTTCACTGACATCAATCCCGCCGTTAAGTCCGGAGGCAGCATTTGGGTTCTCCCGATGCAGGGAGAACGGAAAGCATTCATGCTGGTCCAAGGTCCTTACGATGACGATTACCCCCGCTTTTCTCCAAACGGAAAATGGGTGGCCTATCGATCCAACGAGTCCGGACGCGACGAGATTTATGTCATCTCTTTCCAGGGGGCAGGCGGGGAATGGCAGATTTCGACGGGCGGCGGTAACTGGCCAAACTGGCGTCCCGACGGGAGAGAACTCTTTTACTTGACACCCGATAACCAATTCATGGCAGCCGCCGTTCACGCAGACACCTCGACGTTTCAGTTTGACGCGCCACAACCTCTCTTCCACGTTCGCGTGCTGGGCGGATTGGGAGAGCGGTACGGCGTCACCGCCGATGGCCGACGCTTCCTCTTCCTCCTTCCAAGAGAAGGCAGCCCCTCCACCTTGACCCTCGTCCTCAACTGGGCCTCGGGCCTGAGACAGTAGCCCGGATTTTTCATAGTGGAGCAGACACTCCTGTCTGC
>CAZIDA010000037.1:0-12441 GCA_964537865.1 uncultured Acidobacteriota bacterium | reverse complement strand
AAAGCGGAAATCTTCAAAGCGGCGGCCGAAGAATTCAAATTCGAAGCGCCGCCTTTTCTCGACATCCTGGCCATTCGCGGAGGAGAACGGAAACTGACGGCCGCGGAGATTGATCCGTGGTTCGAGAAATACTTTGAGGCGATCCGAAAGGTGATCGAGCGGGTCGACGCCTTGGGATAGACGCACTTTCAAATCTCCGGAGGAGACTCATGGGAAAGAAATTTTTGGTGGGATGGCTGGTGGTGGTGGCGATCTTGGCGCTGCTGGCCGTGGTGGTGTTCGGCCAGTACGTTTCCGTGCGCAACCATCTGGTGCGGAAACAAGAGGACGTCAAACAGAAATGGTCGCAGGTGGAGAACGTGATGCAGCGTCGCGCCGACTTGATTCCCAACTTGGTGGCCACCGTGAAGGGATATGCGACGCATGAACAAAAGGTGTATGACGACATCGCCGCGGCGCGCGCGGCGTTGGGCGGGGCGAGAAATCCACAACAGGCGATCTCGGCGAACAATCAGTTGGATTCGGCCCTCAGCCGGCTGTTGGTGGTGGTTGAGAATTATCCGAATCTGAAAGCCGACCAGCAATTCCTGAATCTGCAGGCGCAGTTGGAAGGAACGGAAAATCGCATCGCTCAAGAGCGTCGCCGCTATAACGAATCGATTCAGAACTACAACACCTACTTGCGAACGTTCCCCAACAACCTTTTCGCTTCCATGGCCGGCTTCTCGTATAACAACGATTATTTCAAGGCCAATGAAGCCGCGAAGCAAGTTCCTAAAGTGGATTTCAGCAAGTAAAAACGGCGTGAAGTATTCAGGAGTTTGAGGCGGGCGTCGAAACGGGCGTGAGGCGTTTTCGCGAGAAGAGCCTGCGGAAAAAACCGCGCACCTTCTGACCCAAAGATTTTTTGGGGGGCGACCGCTTCAAATCTTCCGCGGAGACGGCGAGCGTGGCCATGGCCATGGGATGCTGCATGGCCACAGGATCCGCGGGCTGCTTGACCGTTGGCGCCGGCGCGGGGGCCTGTAAGGTCTCCGGCGATTTCACCGGGGAAGGCGCTGGGGTCGATCGAACTGATGAAACCACTTGGGACTGATTCGTTGTTTTTATCGCAGCCGGTGTTGTCGTCGCGATGCTGACGGGCGCCGTCGGCGGCGCGGAGACGGCACGCGAAACGGTCGCGGAGTTTTTTCCTTCCACCATCAATCCCGATCCACTTTTGAAGATGAGAGCGGCCGCGTCTTGCGGACGCGACGCTGTTCGCGGCGCCGAACATCCGCAATCCATATGCTTCAACATCCGCGCGTCATTCAGCCCGTGCGCTTCCAATTGCGCCGACAGACCGGCGTTCAATTCCAACACGCTCTCTGAAAATTGATCGCGTATCCGAACCAAGCCGGCGATGTTCTGAACGCACAGATGTCCGTTGGGGTTGAGGTTGACCACTCCCATCTTCTTATTTGTGCCCGCCGCGGGATTCCACTCGACCACATATTCCGGCGTCATGATTCGATCCGTCGTCGGCGACGTCACGTCCAAGCTGAGAGCGCCGGTTTGAAGCGCGTACAACTGCGTTCCGTTCGAAGACAAGACGCTCACCGACGTTCTTCCGCACATCCCTACGGTTCCTTGCGACTGATTGAGTTCGAGCAGCGCGATGCCTTTCTGAATGCTGATCTTGTTCCCGCTGAAGATGAGCAAGGACATTTCTTCAGGATCCGTGGAGCCGGTCCATTCGCTGTGTCCGACAATCGAAGCCGGATCGCTCGACAACAACTTCCCGATGGGCTGCGGCTTTTGCGGCGTCCCCACCGCCGCCCAGTTCACTGAAGCCATCAACAGAGAAATTGTGCCGATGAGATTGGGGATGATTCTGCTTTGACGTTTCATGAATTCGTCTGGACGGCGCTCGTCGCCACCTTTGTCCAGCGCGACTGTATCAAATCTACTCTGCTTCATCAAGCCGGCCGGCGGAGTCGGCGCGGGCCGGAAGCGCGAAAAGGTTTTTGAAACGCAACTCAGAGAACAGGAGACAACTCGGTGGGAGAATCGCGTTTTTCCGAAGGCGTCGGAGCGCCCGCTTCGGTCCGCCCGGATGACGCGGCGCCAGGCTTCATCAATCGGCGAAGCGACGTTCCGGCGGTGGAAGGGAAAAGAGATCCTGGAGTCGGTTCCACACGAGCCGCACATCCTCCACGCAGGGAGCGGCGGTTTCGACGATCGTTTGCTCGCGCATTTGCGCCTGGGTCACGCCGCCATCGTAGCGGATGCGTCCAGCGATGTGAGCGCCCGCTTGGCGCGCCCGCGCTTCGATGCGGCCTGCCAGCTCCGGGTTGAGGTCCCATTTGTTGACGCACATCGCCGTCGGAATATTGAAATGACGCGTGAGCGCGAGAGCGCGTTCCATGTCATGCTCCCCGGCCAGCGTGGGCTCGGTCACGATCAAGACGAGCGACGCCCCGGCCACTGAAGCGATGACAGGGCAGCCGATGCCGGGCGGTCCGTCTACAAGGACGAGAGAACGGCGTTCGGTCTCCGCAATGCGGAGCGCTTCTCGCCGGACCGTGGTGACCAGTTTGCCGGAATTTTCGGACCCCGCATCCAGCCGGACGTGAACCATGGGACCGCAACGTGTCTCCGAAACCATCCACTCGCCGCAACGCCGCTCGGGAAAATCGATCGCTTGCTCCGGACAAAACCGCACACACACGCCGCACCCTTCGCAGACCACCGGATCGATAGCGAAGGAAGTTCCTCCCGCGGCGTCGTCCTGAAGGTTTACCGCGCCGAAGCGGCAATACGCCAGACAGACGCCGCAATCGGTGCAGTCCGCCTCGCGGATGACCGCTTTGTGTCCGCCGCGAAACTCATGCCGCTCCTGGATGGCGGGCGAAAGCACCAAATGCAAATCCGGCGCGTCCACGTCGCAATCGGCGATCACGGGCCGTTCGGCCAAAACGGCCAACGCCGCGGTCACGCTGGTCTTGCCGGCGCCGCCTTTGCCGCTGATAACAACCAACTCCTCCATCGTGGCCATTCCTTAAACGGACGCTCGCTTCCTTCCTTGCAGGATGAACAACGCCGCGAACTGCTCATCCGCGCTTTCGAAAATCTCCTCGCCCCGGACGCCGAGGCAGTATTCCGTCCGCAGGATGAATCTCTCCGCCATCGCCTTCTCAATATCAGAGAGTTTCGCGTGCTTCATCTGGTGCACGTAGGAATCGGGATCGTTCCATTTTCTCTTGAAGAATTCTGAGGCGGGGTTGAGCAGCATGACGACGATTCTGCCGTCGCCACGCAAAACACGCGCTGCCTGTTCCAATGCCAAGGCGTAGTCGTCGACGAATTGAAGGGACGCCACAAAAGTCACGGCGTCGAAGGCGTTGTTGGGAAACGGTATGTCTTCCGCCCGAGCCGTCACGGTTCGCACTCGATCCGGCGCACAACTCAAGGCTTCTTGCGAGACGTCTAGCCCCGTGACGTTGTATCCGCGTTGGGTCAACTCGCTTTCAAGGATCGCCGGGCCGCAGCCGACGCTCAGAACATCGCGACATCCTTTCAGAGGCTCGAGGAGATACTCGAGTTCGAACTGGTAGACCTTCTTCCAAAACTCTTGTTGACAGGATTCCAAGTACCGATCATTGATGCTTCGGGTGTTCATCATCGGATGTTCCATCTCATTCGACGGACAGTTTCAAAGCGGCAATCGTGCCCAAGCCCAGCGCCATCAGGGGGAGCTCCCCCAAGTCAAGCTGGCGAGACCGCCCAAGGCGCCACGCCCGGGCACCAAGTCCGCCAAAGCAATATAGATGAAGTTTGCGGCGGACAACGAAAGAAAATGAGCAAGAGTACGCCGGCGAGTCCCACCGAAAAGATGGAACCGAGCAAGGTGAACCCAACGATCCAAGAGAGCGTCATATTTGAGCTTCGCGGTCTGTGGCGAATCTTCTTGAGTAGAAGAGATGCCCGTTGTACCTCGTTTCGATGAGAGACCCTTGGGTCAGCAGTCGAGCGACCACCACCCACGAAGAGCCGGCCCGCGCGAGGAGCGCCTCCACCGCCTCTACTCTCATCGGGTGAACGGACGTGATGCGAAGGATCTCGTCCCCGACGTCTCCGGTGAAATCGAAGTGGTCACCCTCATAGTCGATCAGGTATTCTACCTGGCTCACTTTGTCGCTGAGACGCTGATAACATCGGTGAAGGACCTCCTCCGCGGGGGGATGCACCCACTTCTCCGCTGGAGGTCGAGTTGGAACACTCACGTACGCCACCGACGGCTGCAACTGGTGAAGGAAGTCGGCGACTTCATCGACGCGGTCGTCGTCGTTGTGTTTTGCGACGAGCATCGTTTCCGTTACCAATCGGCCGGTGAAAACCTCGGCGAACGCGAGCATCCCCTCTTGAACGTGCGCCAGTCGAATCGCCTGGTGGGGACGATTGATTCGCCGCCAGGGCGTCTCTTGCGCGGCGTCAATTTTTATCGACACCCAATCCGCCTGCGCCAGTTCTTCGCGCACGTCTTTGCGCCCCAACAACGAACCGTTCGTGATCACGCCGACGGGAACCTTCAACGTCTTCAACCGCAGGATTTCTTCGCCCAAGTTCAAATCCAAGGTAGGCTCCCCGTCCGGCACGAAGGTGAGGTAGTCGATGCGTTCAGAAACCTTCTCCGCTTCCGCCAATCGGCGTTCGACATCCTGAAAAATATCTTTGGGATCGTGGAAGGCGCGACGGCTCTTCCGGGTTCGCGGGGTTCGTCCCACCTGACAATAAACGCACGAGTAGGTACACGCCTTGGCCGGAATATTGTTGATCCCCAGGCTTCGGCCGAGACGACGCGAAGGAACCGGTCCGAATGCATATCGAAGAGGGTCTGCTGTCATGAGTCTTCCCGACACGGAGGTTTGTCGCAAGGTTCTTCTCGTCCGCAGCATGTTTTGCCGCTCTGTTCCCAAGAACACCCTCCACGGTCTTCTCTCATCGGCCCGCGACTGGAGCCCTTGATGAAGAACCCGAGGCCGCCACTGGCCAGTCGATGGATTCGTCCGCGACACACCGGACACTCCTGAAGCGGCGGTTCCTTAATGGCCTGCCGACGTTCAAACTTCAGGCCGCAAGTCTCGCACTCATATTCATAGGTGGGCATGGTTCATCTTTCCATCGCGCCTGTGTTCGCAATCAATGTCCTCTCCATCAGCGTTTGAAACGCTCCGCGGTATTCGGGCAGCGCCTCGACAATCAGTTCTCCTATTGAGTAGGCCTCTGCAATGCGGCGATCGTCCGGGATTTCCAGAAGCACGGGAATGTTCTGCTCGCGGCAGTAGGCATGCGCGCGCTGGTCGCCGATTCCGACTCGATTGATCACGACGCCGAACGGGAGTCCAAGTTCCCGAACCACCGCGACGGCGAGTTGAAGGTCATGTAGACCGAAGGGCGTGGGCTCCGTGACGAGGACGACAAAATCGGCATCACGGATGGTCGTGACGACGGGGCAAGAAGTTCCGGGTGGCGCGTCCAGAATGGCCGGCGTTTGTTTTCGCAAGCGCGCCTTGGCCGCACGAATGACCGGCGGGGCCATGGTTTCACCCACGTCCAAACGACCTTGGATCAACGCGACGTTTCCGTCCCGCGCCGTCTGAACAACGCCGATGCGTCGCTCAATTTCATGAATAGCTTTTTGCGGACAAACCTCCGTACAACCGCCGCAGCCGTGGCACATCTCCGGAAAGATCAAAGGCCCCATGCTGAGGGGAATGATGGCGTGGTACTGGCAAACCGCTCCGCATTCGCCGCAGCCATCGCATAGTTTCTCGTCCACTTCCGGAACCGGGAGCGTGACCGGCACCTCCTCGCTCAATTCTCCCTTCAGTTTTGGAACATAAGCGACGGCCGCACGGACGGAATGAGCGCGACCGCCGCTTCGGTTGGGTTCAATCGATCCGACTGACGGCGGATAAGGTTATTCCGCCGCGGGCTTCGACTCGATCTCACCCAGCCGCTTCTTGATGAAGTCCAGTTCCGACTGCAAAGCCTCGGCTTGGTTCTTGAGCGCCTTCTTCTCAAACTCCGGGCTGACGGCTTGAGATTGCGCCAGGTCACCGAAAGGCGCCGCGTAGCTACCGAATCGCATCCAGCCCGGCAGTCCGGTGGCGTAGAACATGTTTCGCCATCCGCGTCCGCCGCGGCCGAACGCTCCACTCCAAGCGCCGCGACCCCGTCCGAAGCCCATTCCAAAGCCGCGGCCCGCAACAGGATTCGCGAATCCCGGCACTTCAGCTCCCGAACAGTATCCAACTGCGCGCCCGGTCCTGGGCCCCATTCCCACAGGACCCGTTCGATCTCCTCTTGGCATTGTCGAGTCCTCCTTTCTTGAAAGTAAATTGTTGCCGCTAAGTCATGCGCCGCTCCACGGATTCTGGAAGGTCGCCTCTTCAGCCGCGGCGCCCACATCAACATCCGCTCTTCACAAATCTTTTGAACGAGGCGGTCGAAGGTGTTTCTTAAGTCCCCCTTCGCTTATGGGCGCTTTCAATCAACCGAGCCTTTCTCCTCGTTTCGACGATCGCGCCACCAGCTCACACCCGCCTCACACACATTGGAACAGGGCAAGAGCCATGCCAATTGCCCGCTGATCTTCGCGATGACGCAGGACGGATTGAGAATGCTCAGGATAAGTTGGGATTCGAGACTGGATGGAGTGAAGACGGAAGCAAATCCGCTACTGCCATGTGTCCGTGAAAGTCGCGGCAGCGCTACCGGCTTTTGCTGCGATGGATGAACCCATCTTCTGTAGTGGGAGAGACCTGGAATGCCTGCTAAAGAAATAGATTTCGCTGGGCGTAACGCCGTTGGGTTTATCGCCTTCAAAACGACGCGTGGAATTCGATCTGAATGTCACGACATCGGACGCCGCGAGAAGCGCCTTTGATTGTTGCCGACGACTTGCTGCTTTCGGCGCGCCGTCATGGATGTAAAAGATCATCTGTCAACGCGTAACGCCACTTTTCGAACGGCGGATCCGAATTGTGGCGTGCCGCCGCCTTCGCTGACCACTCGCAGGAGCGCGGCGCTGTCGAGGACACGCACTCCTGACAGCAACGTGACACGGCGCTGCGAAAACACCGGCGGCAACAGGGGCGTGGAAGGGCCGAGCAGCACAACCTCCCGGGCCTTGAGAGCGCGCTCCAGCAGGCCGTCGAGCTCGCGCGTTACCAAGGCTGAGGACGTGAAGATGACCACGTCACATTCCGGCAGGAGAAGCGACGCCGCCCACGCCGGAAGTTCGTCCCGCTCCGGTGACGGGTGGCGCTCGAAAATGTGCAACCGCGCGGCTCGCTGCCGCAGGAAATTGACGAGGGGACCGAAGTATCCGACCATCCCCACGACATCATCCACCCGGACGCGAATCAACTCCCGCACGTCCGCCTCGATGGCGTCGGACGGCGGCTCGATCAAGGCGTTCAAAGTGGCGAGTCCAACGGCCGCGGTGATGGCGTCCCACGCATTCACCCATCCCGCCACCTCTGCTGCGCTTCGCCCTGCGATCGTCCCGGCGCGTTGAAGCGCCGAGCAATTCTTGCCGGCCTCATCGCGGGCCGTGTAAGCGACCGCACAACGCCCGTCATCCAGCAGCACGGCAGTGTATCCCAGTCCAATGCGTACCTCATGAACCCGGCGGCGTTGTGCCTTCTCAGCCAACAGCTCCACGATTTCGTCGGTGATCACAGGACCTCCGGTGGCCGGTGAGATGTGGGAGACGGTGCGGTCCTGCGGCCTGATTTCATTCTCATTCGTGTGCCTGGTCTGCAGTCTGCTCGCGACGGAGTAATCTCCCAACGATCGCCTTCAGGAGGGCGCTCGACGGCGCATCCGCATCGTTGCCCGCGAATGGAATGCCGCTGTCGCCGGAGTCAACGATTTTGGGATCGAGTGGAATTCGTCCAAGGAAGGGAACTTTCGTCTCACGCGCCAGCGACTCACCGCCGCCCATCTTGAACAGATCGACGCGGGCTCCGCATTGCGGGCAAATGAAGCCGCTCATGTTCTCCAGGATTCCCAGCACCGACAGGCTGACCTGCTCGCAGAAGGTGACGCACCGGCGGACATCAGAGATCGACAGGTCCTGCGGAGTCGTGACGATGATGGCCTCAGCATGCGGGCCAGCCAGTTGAGCCACCGACAGCGGCTCGTCTCCCGTCCCGGGCGGACAGTCAATGACCAAGTAGTCGAGCGCTCCCCACAGGACGTCTTTGAGAAATTGGCGAATGACATTGTACTTGAGCGGACCGCGCCAAATCACTGCGGTCGCCTGGCTGGTCAACAGGAACCCGATGGACATCACGGCCAAGTTTTCCGACAAGTTAATCGGGAGAAGCGCTTTGCCTTGGGACTGCACGCTGCGACCTTCCAAGCCCGTCAACTTCGGGACGCTGGGGCCGTGAATATCTACGTCAAGGAGTCCAACCCGCATGCCGGCCTTGGCCAACGTGACGGCGAGGTTGACAGCCACGGTGCTCTTCCCGACACCGCCTTTGCCGGAGAGCACCAGGAGTTTGTGGTGAATCTCCGCCATGCGCTGTTGCAGCTCGAGGGTCTCGCGCTTCTTCATCTCTTCGTCGACCGGTTTGTGGGCGGTAATCATCGGCGCTTCTCCTCGACCAGTTTGGCTGTCGTTCGAGAACATGGCATCCTTCTCCACTCCTTTCTTTGTTCGGCTGTGCTGCCGGGCATGAGAAGCTGCGCGGATTCCAACTCGTCGGACAAGTACGCGGCGAGAACCTCTTCGACCGGCCCGCTGACGAACGGGATGATTTCGATCCCGACGCCGGCGAGTTGCTCCGCCAGCGATCGTGAAATGGCGCCACAAATCAGGACGCTTGTCCCCAGCGATACCAACCGCCTGGCGCGGTTCATGGGGATCTCATCCTCAAGCATAATTTCTGTGCGATGCATCTCCTGCCCGCTCTCGTACTCCAGCATCAAGAGTTGATGAGCAAAATCGCACGCCGTTGATACGCGGCCGCAGGAGACCGGTATTGCCAGCTTCATAGTCGACGCCCTTCGAGAGGAGTTAGGCAAGTGTCGTGCCAGGGTGGATGTGATTGCATGCACGGGCCTCCGTCCGCGCGGATATACGGCCATTGCGGGTGAAGGACATGGGCGTTTTCGGTTTAGCACAAACGCCGCTTGCCAAGCGGGAGCAACGCGGCTACGACGAGCGGTCTATTCACAGAGTTAGACGCCCTCCCTTCGACTATTTGTGCGAGGACAGGAATCCGCGCGGGGCAGGAGCGTGATGATGTGATCAATCACAGGTGGCGAAGAGATCGTCCCGCATTCTTTCTCAGCCTTTGTACGATCGAACAGAAGGCGTCGCCAGTCGCGAGCGCGCAACTCCGAACAGTGGCGAGAGTGGCGTTTTGGCAACTCTCGAAACGACTCGACGAGAGGACGCTCACGACAGCGAGGTTTGGATGATTTCCGAGCAGTCGCTCATGGGTCTCCGGCACATCTATTGGAATGAAAATGCGTCCGCCACCGGTTGGGCCGCTCAGCGCCGAGGCGCCGAGAACGCAGAGGTACGCAAAGAAGGCTTCGGCTATTCTCGGGGCAGTTGCTCGTGCGCCTTTGTCGCGCTCCAGCAGAGCTTTGGCATCTGCGGTGCAAAGTGCGCACCGCGGACCCAATGGCTCGTCGAACAGGCACGGGCGATCCAAAAGAGGAACGGTTAAGATGTGCTAGAATCGCGGAGGAATTTCTGATGCGGGGGTTGTCATCGTGAAAAAACCGGTTGAACTGTGCTGCCCGCTTTGTGGCGTCAAAGCCTGCACGCATGAGCCAAGCACGAAGAAGTTGCCGTTGTTCTGTCCCATGGCGGACGAAGGGGAGCAGTTGGCGGCCATCGAACGGACCTATCAAGAGGATGAAGAGCTGCGGAAGCTAGCGTGCGAATCGGCGCGCACGGAGGCGGCGGGCTATTGTCGCAGCACGCGCGTGCAGGAGATCATGGATTTTGCCCGCCGGATCGGAGCGACCCGACTGGGAATCGCTCACTGCGTCGGGCTCATGGAGGAAGCCAAAGTCGCTCGCGAGATTTTTCTTCGCAACGGCTTCGAAGTGCGCGCCATCTGCTGCAAAGTGGGATCGATCGAGAAGGGGAAGGTCGGCGTGAAAGACGAAGAGAAACTGCACCCTGGCCACTACGAAGCTTTATGTAACCCGGTGGCTCAGGCGAAGCTGTTGAACAAAGCCGGCACCCAGCTCAACGTCGTGATCGGTCTGTGCGTGGGCCACGACAGTTTGTTCTTCAGGTACTCGAGGGCGCCGGCGACCGTGTTGGTCGCCAAGGATCGCGTGCTGGGACATAATCCTGTCGCCGCGCTGTACACCAGCCACTCTTACTATCGACGCTTGAAGGGACAACCGACCGAGTCAGTCGACGCCTGACTCACTTCCGCGATCGGGGCGGAGTTGCTCGCGGTGTGCGAAGACTGAGCTTTCCCGCGTCGAGGAGAACCAGCAGCAAAGGCGCAACGAAGGTCTTCGTTTTCCTTCTGGCGTTTCACACAAGTGCTTGCGACACGGGCAGGAAAGAGCTTTGGCAGGAGATTTGCTGAGTGAATGCCAGGGAACCGGCACCACCACGGTTCCCGGTGAGCGAAAGAAGGCTGCTATGAGCGCTACAGCTAAGGAAGAAACACCGAAGCTGGGTACGGGCATCTACCATCCCAGCGCCCGGCCGATGGAGGTTGTGAAAGACGACAAGGGGAAGTGGTGGCTCTGCGACAAGGGCGTGGACCGATCCCACGACTTGGAGAAACAGGGCTGTTGGCCGTGCGGTGGGCGTGCATTCACGAGAAACGACTGATCGGCTCGTGCGAGGACTGCTTGCACGCGGAAATCGGCCAAGTAATTGAACCAGAGCCCGAAGGAAGAGGCTCTTTGTGGGCGAGTGAAGAAGCGGGAGACGCTTGCGAAAGGCCTACTACGACAAATTCTCCAAGTATTACGACCGCTTCGTCGCGCTGCATTCGCGCGACAAGCAGGGCTTGGCCAGACGATTCCTCGCTGATCAAGTGCCTGTCCGGAGCGACGGATCGGTTCTCGATCTGTGCACCGGCACCGGTACCCTTCTCGGGCACTTACAGGAGAAGGTTGGCCCTGATGGGTATGTCTTCGGTTTGGATTTTTCTCGCGGCATGCTGAAGATGGCCCACGAAAAAACCAAGGGCTTTCCCAATGTCCATCTCGTGGAAGCCGACGCTGGGCATCTACCCTTCGCAGCCGGCGCGTTCGACGCGGTTACCTGTTCGCACGCCTTCTACGAACTCAAAGGAGAAACGCAGGACCGGGCGTTGCGTGAAATTGTCCGCGTCCTGAAGCCACAAGGAACTTTCCTCATGATGGAACATGATGTGCCTACGAACATATTCGTGCGGGCCCTCTTCTACCTTCGTCTCACCGTGGTGGGCGCCGGGCGGGCCATCTCGTTCCTTCGCCGTGAGCAGGAGGTCCTGGAAGAGTTTTTCGAGAGCGTCAAGAAGGTCGTGCCCCCGGCCGGGCGATCCAAGGTCCTGATCTGCCGGAAATATTGAACAGCAAGAACGGGCACCTTCATAGCGGCGCCCTCATGTGTCGCTATGTCCAGTATCCTTCCATGTCTGTGGTGCCGACCGCTGCCAGGTTGCCCGCCTGGATGCAAAGAGAAAACCGAATGAAATCCTGACGCTGGAGGCCCGCTTGCCTCTTGACAGAAGAGAGAGGAAGGGGATAGAGTCTTAGTTGCGAATCTTCGCAACTATTGAAGTAAGCAAGTGTGAATCAAACGATGAGCAAAAAAACCCGGCAGGTAGACGTAGTGGATAGTCCTGAGATCTTCGCGCTGCACGCAGAGTTCTGTAAGGTCATCGCCAGCCCGACGCGCCTTATGCTGATCTCGCGGCTGCAGGATGGAGAACTGACCGTGGGCGAGTTGGTGAGGGGTACTGGCGCCTCGCTGGCCAACGTCAGTCAGCACCTCCGAATCCTTCGCGCCCACAATATCGTGCGCATCCGCAAGGAGGGGAGATCTGTTTATTACAGGTTGAGAGATGCCCGCCTAGTGAAAGTCTGCGAACTCACCCGCACCGTCCTGCTGGGGGGCATCCAGCAGCGCAGCGCCCTGGTACGGGGCGTCCTAAAGAAACGTGCCATCACCTGACGAAGACAAGGAGAAATTTGCCATGGCATCTGAAGAACTCAAGAACCTCAAGGTTGATCAGACCGTCGACGCCCGTGGTACAGCCTGTCCCGGCCCGCTGCTCGAGGCCAAACGCGGCATCGCTAAGGTGCCGAGGGGCGGGACCATGGAGGTGCTTTCCTCCGACGAAGGCACTAACCAGGACATCCCCCTGTGGTGCAAGAAAACCGGGCACGAGTACCTCGGCAATATCGCCGAGG
>CAZIDA010000036.1:0-12936 GCA_964537865.1 uncultured Acidobacteriota bacterium | reverse complement strand
ATTCAATGTTTGTCCTTCTGACATCCCTTATCCTCGGAGAAACGGCTCATTCAGCATTGACGTGGTAGCCGGGATGCTCTCCGCCTGCGGCGGAAGCATCCCGGAAGTCCTATTGGTCCAGACTGCCCGGATGTCCGGGATTCGCAAAAGACTGCGCGAATCCCGGCTACCCAAACCCAATACATCGCCAAACTATTTCCAAAACGAAATTGGTTCCTGTGGTTCAAGCGTGTTTCCGCTCAGCTTGTAATTCCGCCGGCAGGCAGAGCACTGGGCGGCCCCATCGACCAACGTTAGCGGCTCCGCGCAGACGCAAACATATCCCATCGGTCGGGCGGGATTCCCCACGACGAACGAGAACGGCGCCACGTCGCGCATGACCACGCTTCCCGCCGCCACGAACGCCCAAGCGCCGACGGTGAGCCCGCTGGCCAAAGTAACGTTGCCGCCGATGGTGGCGCCTCGTTCGATCGTCGTTGGCCGCAGCCAGTCTTTGTTGGCATAGCGATGTTGTAGCTCCGGGAGCCGCGGCGAGCGCGGCCGCAGATCATTCGTAAACGCTACATGCGGTCCAATAAAAACTCCATCCTCGATGGTGACGCCTTCGCAAATCTCGACGCCGATCTTCACGGTCACGCCGCGGCCAAGGACGGCCCCGCTTTCAATGAACGCGCTGTCGCAAATATTGCAGTCTTCGCCGATGGAAACTCCCGGCATGATGTGAACGTTGGCCCAGATGCGCGTGCCGCGACCGATCGTTTCACTTTCGACCAACGCGCTCGGATGTTTGAAATAATCAGCCACGGAATCTCCTTCCTTCACGCTTTGTAGAACCGGCCAATCGCGTCACACACCTGGTCGATCTGCGCATCCGTTAACTCCGCATGCATCGGCAACGAGAGAATCTCGTCCGCCAACCCTTCGCTCACCGGAAAATCGCCGCGCCCATAACCGAGATCGGAATAGGCGGAGTGGAGATGAACCGGCAGAGGATAATGGATCAGCGTTTGGATTCCCTCCTTCGAAAGATGTTCCTGCAACTTCTGTCGTCGCTCGGCGCGGATGACATAGAGATGAAAAATGTGCGTCCGGTCATCGGCCACGCGCGGCGTTACCACTTGCGGAACCGATGCCAGCTTGTCCGAATATCTCTGAGCGTGACGGGCGCGCAGCGTGTTCCATTCGGCCAGGCGCTTCAGCTTGATTCGAAGGATTGCGGCTTGCAGGGTGTCCAACCGGGAGTTGGTTCCCTTTTCGACATGCTGGTACTTTTGCTTCTGGCCGTAGTTGCGAAACGTGCGCACCTTCTCTGCCAGCGCCGCGTCGTCCGTCACAACCATTCCGCCGTCGCCACACGCGCCCAGGTTTTTCCCCGGATAAAAACTGAAGCAACCGGCCAAGCCAAAGGTGGCCGTGGCCTTGTTTTTGTATCGCGCGCCGTGCGACTGGCAGGCGTCTTCGATCAGCAAGAGCGAATGTTTCTTGGCGATATCCAAAATCGCATCCATGTCGCACGGCTGTCCATACAGATGAACCGGCATGAGCGCTTTGGTTTTCGGCGTGATGGCATCTTCGATCCGCGACGGATCGATGTTGTACGTCGCGGCGCTCGCGTCCACCAGCGTCGGCTTGGCGCCTGCCGCGGTGACGGCCAGCGCCGTCGCCACAAAGGTGTTGGCGGGAATGATCACTTCGTCGCCCGGACCGATGCCCGCAGCGCACAAGGTCAGATGCAGCGCGTCGAGCCCCGTCCCCACACCGACGGCGTGTTGCGCGCCCAGAAACGCGGCGAACTCGGACTCGAATTGCTCCACGGCGCGGCCCAAAATAAAATCGCAGTTTCCCATGACCTCGTCTATCGCCGCGGTCAATTCCGCCTTCAATGAGCGATGTTGGGCGCGAAGATCCACAAACGGAATGGTCGTCATTTCTTAATCCCCAACCTCAATAGGAAAAGCGGCCGCAGGATGCTCCACCACCCGGTGATCGGTTTCATCTTAGTATAGCCGAGTTCTTTGGCCGGATAAATTTTTGTGACGGGCACTTCTTTGACCTTGTACCCCAACGTAATCGCCTTGTATAACAAGTACGGTTCCAGCTCATACTGATCGAGCCACGACTGATTCAGATTGATGCGAGCGTCGTTCAACAACGAAAGCCGAAAAGCGCGAAACCCGTTGGTGCTTTCGGTGATCTTCCGCCACGTGAAAAGCGCGAACAGCCCCGGATGAACGAACTGCGTCGCGAAACGGCGGTACAGCGGCATGCCGCCATGGTCTCCTCCGCGCATGTACCTCGAGCCTTGCACCAAGTCGACCCCTTCTTCGCGAATCGGTTTCAGAAGGCGCGGAATTTCTTCGGGACGATCCTTGTCGTTTCCGGCGAGAAACACGATGACGTCGAACTTCTTCTCTCGCGCGTAATCAATGGCGGTTCGTATAGCAGCGCCGGTGCCTCCGCGTTTCGCGCGCCGCAGAACGTGGGCGCCTTTTAATCGCGCAACCTCGGCCGTGCGGTCAGTCGACCCATCGTCGACGATCAAGACCTCTTCCACATCGCCCGATCGAAATCGTTCGACCACCGATCCAATCTTCTTCTCTTCATTGAACGCGCAAGCCACGGCGAGAACACGAAGATTATTTTTGGAATTGGCGTTCGACAACGGATTGCACCTCGTGACGGATCGCGGCGCGCGATCCCCAATCGCTCGCGAGCCCATATCACGGGCCGATTAGACTGGCTCTCCAACAGCGGCGGAGTTGGTCGGTTTGATTTCTCCGGCCCTTGTGCTCGGTCCTACGGCCACGGGAGCGCCCTCCAATTTCATCGAACGCTCGATCGCCTCCAACACTCGCACCACCTGAAGTCCTTCCTCGGCGGTGCACAGATCAACCGCTCCCTTCTCCACCGCGTCGATAAAGAAATCGGTTTGCGCGCGCAACGGCTCAACCGCGCGAACCTTGGGAATGACGATGTCGCCCTCTTTGGTGACCAACTGAAATTCTCCAAAGTCCTTGTAATAGGCCTCCCGGACCACGCCTTTGTCGTAAATGCTGATAGGACTGCCGGGCGTCATATCATCCCAAGTCACCATCTTGCGATCGCCCACCACCGTCAACTGCCGGACTTTTTTTGGATCCAACCAACTGACGTGGATATTGGCGAGGACGTTGTTGGGATAGGTCATGGTGATGAACGCGACGTCGACCTTGCCTTCTTGCAGGTAGTGGGAACCGCGTGCGCTCACTTCCAAAGGCTGTTGGCCGAGCAAATAGTTCATGATGGAAATATCGTGCGGCGCCAAATCCCAAACGGAATCGACGTCGTGACGAATCGGCCCCAGATTGGTTCGCGTGGCATGAAGGTAATGAATATTCCCGACTTCGCCGGCGACAATCAATTCCCGAAGTTTCTGGATCCCCGGATTAAAAAGAAAGACATGGCCCACCATCAGGATCTTTACCGCGCGCTGGGCCAGATCGCGCAATTCTTCGGCTTGCGCCGTCGTGCACGACAAAGGCTTCTCACACAAAACGTGCTTTCCACAGAGCAGCGCCTGCCGCGTCAAATCATAATGCGTGTTCGTGGGTGTCGAGATGACCACCGCGTCGATCCGGGAATCTCGAAGCACCTTCTCCAATTCCGGCGTCACTTCCACCGAGGGAAACAGTTCCTTGGTGTGATCCAACTGCTTGGAATCGGTGTCGACGCAGCATATGACTTGGGCGCGTTGATGGGCGCTGAAATTGCGGATGTGATTAGGTCCCCAGTGCCCGCACCCCACAATGGCCACGCCCAGTTTTTGATTCTGCAATTTAGAAGGCATGAAGCCTCACGGTAAAACCTCTCTCAGCTCGCTGACGATTTTTTGGTGATGACGAGATTCTCCAGCACCAGTAAATCAGCGTCCGAACGAACGAAACAGTTCACGGCATGTTGCGGCGTGCAAACGATCGGCTCCTGAATGTTAAAGGAGGTGTTCAAGACGACCGGGATGCCGGTGAGTTTTCGAAATTCCTCGATCAACTGCCAGTACATCGGACTTTCTTTCTTGGAGACGAGTTGCGGGCGGGCGGTGCCGTCCACGTGCACGACCGCTGGAATCTTCTTTTTCATTTCCTCCACCACCGGGAAGACGGTCAGCATGAATGGCGCATCGTACTTCGCCCCAAAAACTTCTTCGCAATGTTCCCCCAAGATGGAGGGCGCAAAAGGCCGGAACGGTTCGCGAAGCTTGATCTTGCGATTGATCATCTCTTTGACTTCGGCCGAGCGCGGGTCGGCCACGAAACTCCGGTGCCCCAACGCGCGCGGTCCCCATTCCATCCGGCCTTGGAACCACGCCACCAATTTTCCGCCGGCAATCTGTTTGGCGATATGCCCCGGAAGAATTTCATCCGACATTTCCGTGTAAGTCAACGGCTGGCCCTCGAGGGCCGCCAAGCACTGTTCCCGAGTAAATCCGGGGCCGGTGTACGCGTGGCGCATGACCGTTTGCCGTTTGTGTCCCAGCAGCGTGTGCCAGATGTAGAGCGCCGAACCCAGCGAGCCACCGGCATCCATTGCCGCCGGTTGAATGAAAACGTTTTTGAATCCCCCCTCGCGCACAATCCGCCCGTTCATGACGGAATTGAGCGCCACGCCGCCGGCCATCACCAAATTCTCTTCGCGCGTCTGTTTCCGAAGATATTCGATCAAATCCATGGCGATCTCTTCGAGAACCTTCTGCGCGCTGGCGGCGACGTTGTAATGCCGCTGTAAAATTTCTCCCTTAGGATGACGCGGATCGCCGAACATTTTCTTCATTTTTTCGGTGAACAAATTTCTCCGCGCCAGTTGGTGATCGATGTAAGAAATATCCAGGCTGAAAGTTCCGTGCCCGTTGAGACGAAGCATTTTCTTTCGCATCTCGTCGGCGAATTCCGGTTCGCCCCACGCAGCCATCCCCATCACTTTGTACTCATCTCCTTGCAGCATGTCGAAGCCCAGGAAGTTGGTGATGGCGGAATAAAATTGTCCCAGCGAGTGCGGCAGTCGCACGCGCCCCAATTCGCGAATGCGCGTCCCCTGCCCGTGCGCAAAAAAGGTGGTGGTATCCTCGCCCACGCCATCGACGGTGAAGATGGCGGCGGAATCAAACGGCGACACCAAGAAAGCGCTGGCGGCGTGAGAAACGTGATGGTCGACGTAAACCAACTTTCCAGGAGTGCTGCCAAAATGGCTTTCCAGGGTGGAACGCAGCTTGAACATGACGCGATACGCCCCGGTGAGTTGATCCCGACCTCGCGTGACGCGCGCCTTGAAATGATCGTAGGCCGTCGGCAACGTGGCGAGGGTGTGAAGAATGCGGTGCCCAAACACCCACGGCTTCCAATAGTGCCCGACGTAGCCGACGTCTTTCATTTCGATGCCCGCTTCATCGAGGCAATATTGAATGGCGTGGAAGGGAAAACCGATGTGATGTTTCTTCCGGGAGAATCGTTCTTCTTCCGCAGCCGCGATAATTTCTCCATCCCGAAGGAGCGCCGCCGCCGACTCGCCCATGGTGGTGAGGCCCAAAATGTACATAGGTGAAGCTTCAGCTTTCTTGTCTTGAAAAGTCCCTAATTCCGTCTACTGATTTCCAATCGCCAACTGCGAACGGTCATGGTGAAGCTGAAACATTACAACAGTATGACCGTCCAAGTCTCATAAAAAAACCCAGGGCACCGCCTGCGTCGCGGATCGAGGAGGCCGCTCTCGATTCCAATAAACTACGCCAAACCCGGCGATCCGACGGCCCTCATCCTTCATCCGGAATCGCTTCATCGGCTTGGTAAGAGTCATCGACTTCTTCGCCGGACACTTCTTGACGCGCCATTCGTTTGTTCTTCCACTCTTCATAACCAAACGAGATGAAGATGAAGAGGAAGATCATAATCTGAGCGCGTTGACGGTACGCCGTACCGACGTTCCCTTGGAAAATCGAATAAATCAACAGCAGGTTTCCAGAAAACAAGACCAAGACGGTGGCCTGGCGGATGCGCTGCTTGATGATTTGCGCCAGTCCTTTAATCAAAAAAGGAATCATCGACCACCACACCAACATCTCCGGCAACGTGATGGCTTGTCGAACGTTGGTGATCTGCCAAGGGAAGGGAGCCAACATCAGATAGGTGAAGCCCACCGGAAGAACTCGCAGGGCTCCGGCCGGTGTCGACACGTTCACATTCTTGGCAAACCCCGTCGAGGCCGATCGCGCCAAGCCCACGCGATAAACATTGATGTCCTTCAACACGTTGTTGACGGTGAGGGTGTCGACTTCGTTGTTCAACACCCCGGAGAACAGAATGGCCGCGGCGAAAACCACCACCACGACAATCTGCGTGATCATTCCAAAAGCAAAGCCCCGCTTATTGCTGACGGCAAACGATACCAACGCGGAGGCCGCCAAAATATAAAAGACATAATTCCGGAACGGGTGCAGCGGGATGAGAGCCAACAGAAACACGAAAAGATAGATCAGGTTGAATTGCTGGTGCAACTTCAGAACCGCGTAAGTGCTCACACAAATCATCAGGATGATCAGCGGGTCTTTCAACATCTGCGCCGACCACAACACGAGGGAGGGAAAATAGGCAGTATACTTGGCGGCTCGCTCGGCGACCGATCGGTTAAATACCATCAAGGAAATTTTGTAGATGAACACCGCGTGCAGCGCGCCGACAAAACAATTGAGGATGACCAGAAAATCCGGAACACGTCCGAAGATGTAATAGATGTATCCCACAAAATAGAAGTAGCCGATTTGCTGTTTGGGAAACTCGCAGAAGGCCTGCAGGCCGTGCCAATAGCGGGCCATGTTGTTGCCGAAGAAATCGTACGTCGTGGCATCGCCGCCGAAGAAGTCCTTCAATCCAAAAATCGCAATGAGGGCGGCGACACCCAGCCGGAGCGCCAGCCCGATGAAAAAGATGCGGCGTTGAAAGGCCGCGGATTGATATGCGTCAAATACTTCTTCTTGATCGTCCATGCAGATTTTTCCGCATCCAGGGTCCGACAGAAAAGTCACAAAATTATGAGAAGACCCTCACCCGAGAATTCCATGAAGGGATGCCGGAGTTCTCAAGGCAATCTACCAAAGTGCCTCTCAGAAATCAACCAAGGGGATTCGCTCGGCGGGCTTGGGCAGGCGCATCAGGATCTTGGTGGTTCCAAAGTCCCGGTAAACGCGGTAATGCGTGTCGATGTAGTAGGTGAGTTCAGGAAAGTGCACCACGCTCGGCAAGTTATCGAGCCGCCAACTCAACTTCTCGTAAACGATGAAGCGATTCCGGCTTTGGTCGAGTTGCCGCACCATCGTTTCACGAGCGGCGCTGGTCGTGCACAAGTACGGGGCCGGAACATCGGTGGGCGCCGGACGATCCAACAGGAAGTTGTACGCCGGGGCCGCGGGAAAGGCCAGCAAGGTTTCGTTCGGCCCGGTGTGATCGTTGAAGAACTGCGCCGTCTTCACGATGCCGTCATACCACTCTTGCGGCACCACCACTCCCCGAGCGCGAGGAAGTTCGAGGGTCCGGTATTTGAAGGAGTCGATGGGAGAAATCTTCTGCGGCTTCGTCATCCAATCAAACTTAAAGATGTTTTCCTGACTGAACTGAGTGAGCGCGTCCCGGCCGACGGTTCCGTAATAACATCCGAGGAGCGCCACCAAACCGACAATGAGCACGGCGTTCGAAGCGGCGATCATGCTTTTCGGCTTCGAGGCTCTCGATCGCTGCTCCAAAAGTGGACGCGCAGCACTCTGCGCGGCCTCGGTGTCCTCGGCGTCTCGGCGGTGAATCGCCTTCCCGTCAAACGGCCTTTCGGAAATCCCAGTCCATAGTTCATCGAGAATTTTCAACAGCAGCAGGAACGCCGGCACCATGCACCAGGTCAGCTTGAGATAATTCGAGCGCGCCAAGGCGGATCGAAAGAGGGTGATTCCGTAAATCGCCACACCCACCCAGCTGTAACCGTCTCTCTTGATCTGCCGCTTAAAAAATCGAATCGCATAAACAACGCCGACGGTCAGATAAAGGAGGATGGGGTAATAGCATTCCATGTCCCAATAGAAGATCTTCACCGAGAGCCATCGTTTTGCGAGAAAGAGATTTTCAAAATCTTGGAGGAGGTTGGGATAGGCCAATCCAAAACTTCCCAAAGCGACCGTGCGCGGATACGTCCAAACGGAATAAAGGAACTGGTGTCCGGCGCCTCTCAAATAGAAATAACCGATTCCAGCGCCGATGACGACGAGAGCCGAAGCGATCACCATCAACGCGCGCTTTAGCGCGACCGGCCAGCGAGCCCCTTCGCATTCCCAAACTTCCAAACACGTGATCGGCGCAAGCGCCAACAGGGCGCACGCCCCGATTTCCTGGCTGTAGAAGAAAACCAAGCCCGCCGCCAAACCCGACGCAATCAACCACGGCGTCTTCTTGGTCGAGAAGAAACGTGAGAGCAGCATCAGCGGAATGAGGCCAGCAAAATAGCGAAAGAGTCCGCCGTTGGGGGCGGACCAATCCGGAAAATATAAAATCACAAACAGCAGGGTCCCCAAGAAAGGCGTCAGGGATCGCCGCGTAAATCGCTTCAAAAAGAAATACACCAAAACGATCCCGAAAAGATCAAAACAGAAAGTTTGAATCCTCAGCCATTCGACATGCGGCCCAAAGAGAAGCATCATCCAGTAAGTCGGATAAATGGAGAGTGGCCCGTAAATGAAAAACACATCGCGATAGAGCCGACCGCCGCGCAGCATCTCCTCCAACGCAACGAAGTACTGGCCTTCCTCAGAAAAAAAGTGGTAGTAGTACTGAGTCCTCAGAAAAAAATGCGGAGACCAATACAGGAACACCAAAATCAACAGCAAGATCAGTGATGGAATGGGGCGACGAAGAAGCGCCGTCGAAAGGGGTTCGTCCTTCGAGAGATCCATCAGCGCCGCGCCGAGGTCCCCAGGATCGAGCTTGCGGCTTTGAGCTCCTCGCCAAGCCCAGGCGAGCCATAACCAGAGCGCCGCCATCGTCGTCAGCGCCAAAGCAATCAGGTAATAAGTGAATTCCTGGCTCTTGTCGTAAGAGAAAAGAACGGTCCAACTGATGACACCCAGGCGCCGCGCTTCCTGTAGACTTCGATGCGAGAGCGGAACCCAATGAATGACAATCGAGGAAAGGATCAGACCGAGAGAGATGCCGAGGAAGAGAACGATTCGCTCGGAAAATTGATTCTCAGCGCGAGAGGCGAATCGGCAAGCCGCTTCCCACTCGCTCTTAAGCTCTCTTTGAAATGTCATCCCTCACCTGGAGATAATCGGAGAATATAGTGACAGATGATGGCCCGCGGTGCTTCCGCCGCGGCGGACACCGCGGCTACCCGAGCTAATCTGCCATTGGGATTCTCGCCACCGTCACTATATTTTATCTTTCTCAATAGATTTGGTGAATCAAAAGCTCCTCCCCAAAAACTTCTGTTCGACTTTCTACCTGAAATTCGCTCAAGACTCAACACTCTTTTCTCCGGTGACGGTAATGATCATCCCTCGACGAACCGCGGCTTCAATCGCCGAAAGAACAAAACTGAACGGCAAAAGTGGAATCGAAAGCAGCAGTGTCATGCCGACGCTGACAAACCTGGCCGGGCCTCTCTTGCGGGTCAGCGCGTCTCCTCGCTTCAACCAACGGTAGACGGCATTCCGCTCCGCCCCACAGGCGTTCAGCAACGTTTGCCACCAGCCGAACGGCGAGTATTCCAACGAGAGATGAGAAATTGAGACGACTCGAAATCCACAGCGATCCAGCAGCCACTCCAAACTCTTCGGAGAAAAATGATAGCGATGTCGGGGAACATCCAAGTGGAAGAACTGATCGTGGAACCCCTGAAAGGCCCAACCGGTCTGATTGGGCACTGAAACCAAAACGCGTCCGCGGGGCCTCAGCCTTTTGTGAATGGAACTCAAGACGCTGACCGGATCCTCCGCGTGTTCCAAAGACTGCCACAGCGTGACCAAATCGAACGTGCCGAAATGTTCGGGAAGCCGCTCGATCGTCCCGAAAAACATTCGAGGCAGAACCCCGAGCTGCTCCGCTTGGGCGCGCCCCACCGTGGACGGCTCACACCCATAAGCATCCCAACCGCGCCGGATGGCGGATGCCACGAACTCCCCGTTGCCGGCGCCGACATCGAGAAGTCGCCTCCCCGGTGGCGCGGCGCGCGTCGCCGTGCGACAGCGCAACGCTTGGAACACCGCAATCGCGGCGCGATTCGCGCGGCTCTCTTCGCCGTAATACGTTTCGGGATACAGAGCCGCGGGGCCTTCGCCGTCACCGGATTCACCGGTGAAACTGACGTGGCATTGGCGGCAATGAAAGATGGGGAAAAGAAGTCCCGGACGATTGTCGGCGTCCCGAGCCTCGAACTCGCGGACGACCGGTCCGCGGCCACAAAGTCGGCATGTCATCTCGCCCAGGGGCGCCTCCGATTTACTCACGCAGGCTTGCGGCATTGGAGTTTTGACGGGGCACAATTTCGAACCAACTTTTCAGCCGGTACTTGATCACCAATCCCAACATGATCCAGCCCAGCCGGATGGCCTTCCATTTTGATCCGGTGATGCTGGACTCTCCGATTCGGGGCTTGTAATTGACCGGAATCTCAATGAACTTCAACCGATAAATCGCGGCCAGACAGATGACTTCGGGACTGAAATGCGAGCCGCCCACCGTGAAATCCGAATGAATGCGCTCATAGGCGCGGCGCGTCAACAAGCGCATGGTGCATCCCATATCCGTCAACTGGGAGGTGTTGAAGAAGAACTCCAGCATCTTGGCGACCAGGATATTCCCCCACCGCAGGAGCCAGCCCATGTTGGCGCCTTCCCAAATCAAGAGCGTGCTGGTTCGCGTTCCGAACACGATATCGAAATCATCGCTGTAGGCCAGCAGCTTCACCACATCGTGACCGGAGAAAGTGGAGTCCGGCTCGGACACGATGAGCAAATCACCGGTCGCCTCCTTCAAACCGTGCTGAATGGCGTTTCCGTACCCAGGCTCGGACTCAAACACTTCCCGCGCCTGGGTGGCGGCCACTTCTTCGCTGGTCCCCGGCTCGGCGTTGTTGTTGACGACGACGATTTCGTCCACGAATCCGCTGCTGAAAAAGTCCTCCACCACCGAGCGAATGCACTCCCGCTCGGAGTGAGTCGGAAAAATCACGGATACTTTCTTGTTGCGCCACATACCTTGTTCTTCCCTTTCGTCCCGGGCGATTCAATGTCCGGCAATCGAATGATCTCGCTTTAAGACGTAAAGATACTGCGTCCCCCGGAATGGATTCTCATAGGGATAAGTCTTGAGCACGCGATACCCGGGCTTTCCCTCCAGCGCGAGGAAGTACTCGGGATCGTCGACCCACCATCGCTCCTGCAGACTGATGCGCCGATATCGCTCCGGTTTGTAGTTGAACCAATTGGAGACGTACAGGCCGGCGTCAATTTTCTCCGGGGAAATTCCTTGGTGTCTCAAATCCAAATAGGCCTGCCAGGTGACTCCTTGCGGCGACATGATCGCTTTCGCGTTCAATGCCGAGAAGATCATCAGTCCGATGGTTGAGGCAATCAGAAGAGTCCGGGAGATTTCGATCTTGGAAATTTGCGAGATCACCAGAAGCGCCACGGCGGGGAAAAAGACAATCAGGTAACGGTCGAATCTCAAACCGGTGATGATCATGAAGACCACCGTGAAAACCATGTACAACGTCAGATAAATATTCTTCAGCCGATAGGCGCCGATAGAATGGGACATGGTGGCACCTGGAGAACGATTCAAAGCGACCGCGGCCGAATGTATCCTGACCTCCGAGACTTGATTGAGGAAAGAAGCGATCTTGAGATTCCCCGCCAGAAAGCTCACGATGGGCGCCAGAGCCAACAGAATCACGGTGCCCACCCACCGGAATTCCTTGTAAAGCTCCGCCACTTGCTGTTTCCAAAAGTCGATGGGAAAACCGTGCGCGCCGCCGATGCCGCCGATGGTGTTGTACAGCCGAACGACGACGAAATTTCCAATGCCGATAATCACCGGTCTCGCCCAGCCGAACGCGACAATCAGGGCCGCGAGAATCAGCACTGCTTCAACAGACCTTCGTCCCCAGCGCTTCACCAAGACTTTCCCCACCGGGCTCTTCAACACCCACTGCTGCAGCTCCAACAAAGTCTGCGCCAGCGAAGGCAGCAAGGTGAGCGCAATAAGACATGAGCCGATGGTGGTGAAACCCGTCATCCACGTCCAATTCACCGGGACATTGCTCTTCAACAAATAAGAGTCGCCTTGGAGATAAGGCATCCACGTGTGGCGAACATAACCGAGAAAAGCAGTCAGTCCGCCGACAACCATCACCGTTCCGAGGATCATCCATCGGCTGACGACGGGATGCATCATCGCCGCCAACTTGCGATAAAAATCCCGGCTCAGCAAGAGCGCCACGATCACCGGAAGAATGAAGATGACCGAGTAGTGCAACGTGAACACCGGATCATTGACGATCTCTTGAAAGATGCGGTTGAAATTGAACAGCTCCAGATGTTGGTACCGCCAAACGAAGGGCAAGCCGTGAACCCAATTAATCCAGGCGTAGAATCCCAGCAGCACCGCCAGCGGAAGCACGTGAAAAAAGAGACGAATCGCGCGATGATCGACGCGAGGTTCGGCGGCTTCCAAATCTTTGGAGGACAGCCACGGCGCGTGATCGTCGTCTTCCATCTTGACGCTCAGGCCGCGCGTCCACCACAACGTCAACCAGAGAACGAACGGCATCAAGATAATCGTCTGCCGCACCAGAATGCCGAGCGACGAGGCGATGGCGCCGGCGGCCAACTGCTTCCCGTCGTGATCGCGCAAATAGAGCAGGTAGAAGTAC
>CAZIDA010000035.1:0-13088 GCA_964537865.1 uncultured Acidobacteriota bacterium | reverse complement strand
GGCGGGCCTTTCACCCGCTTGGCGGGCGACCATTTCCAGGTCCCCGGCTACGGTTCTATCGCCCTGACGGGCTGGGTCGTGGCAGTTCCGAAATTTCTTTGCGCATGAGCTCTCGCCACGGCCATCAGGACGAACTGCCTCGAAAACAGCTCCGGTCTCTCTGCGTTATCTCAGCTCGCCGCGGCGGGCCTCGGCGGTGTATGGCCGTCGCACCATGCTCAAAGTCCTCACGACTTAGAAAAATCGCCGTGGCACGACTTCGCCGCGTTTTTTCCTAAAACCTCGCCACGCTCACTCTTTCGGTGGAATTTCCAATTTCTGATACCACCACAACTCCGCTTCCTGGAACACGCCGCCTTCGCGCCATTCCGCCGTGGAAAGATAGTTCCAATCTTCCGGTGAAATTTGATCGCCTTGGCCGGCGGCCCATTTCCAAGCCATCGCCAGAAAACGCTTGAAATCCTCATGGTGTTCGACGAGGCGGCGCTCGGCGTGATCGCGCGTCGACCAATTCGAAATCATGAACTCCCAATCGGACGCCTCCAACATCAGCAGCTCGCGAATGGCCTGACGGACAATGCGCCGGAACGGCTCATCCCACATGCGGGCCGCGTGTTGCCGAGCGAGTTGTTCGATTTCATGTTCCGCGGAGTAGATCTGCTCCCACGCCCAGTACACCTCGGAGTTCATCCAGGTGGAGTTGTTGAAGTCGCGGCCCCAAGAAGATTCCGGCATCTGAATAAAATTGTAAGCCGGCTGTCGCCGCATGTAGTCGCTGCACGTGGCGGAATTGATCTCCGGATCAGCGGCGATCCATTTCAAGACGTAATACAGAAACGTGGGGCCTTCAAACCACCAATGCCCGAAGAGCTCGGAATCGAACGCCGTCATGATCAGCGTGGCCCGGCCGGTGCGCTCAAAATTACTCTTCAGAGACTCCTTGATCAGCCATTTGAAATTGCCGGCGTGCTCTTGAACGCGACCGAGAAAGGCGTCGTCCGGATAGTACTTGTGTTTGTAGGCCATGTCGAGCTTGCGATTTGTGATTTTCCAGTAGCGATGTTTGCCTTCGGCGTGGCGCTTATGAAAATCGAGGTAGACGGAATCGCCGGGATATCCCACGTCGTGGTCCCAAACTTTTTGCGAGAGATCGATGTCGCGCGAAAAAACCGTGACCGGCTTTCGCGGAATCTGGGTGGCGCTGAGACAGTATGTCTCCAGCGGCGATTTGTTCAAATCCCAAGGCCCGGCCTTCATCGTCTGATGATGATCGACGATGAAGAATTCGAGATCGTTTTCGCTCAAGAATTCGTCGACGCCTTTTCGCGGAAAGGGCGCTTGCCATTGCAGGCTGGGGACCGGATTCGACCATGGACCGCTTGGGCGATAGCCGCACTCCGGAAGCCAGATGCCGCGGGGCGGTCGGCCAAACATTTCACCGTAACTTCGCACCGCCATCTTGACCTGCGCTTGGATGGCGGTGTCTCGCCCCAGCAGCGGAAAGTAGCCGTGCGTCGCGCCGCAGGTGATGACTTCGATGTGTCCCTGGTCCTGCAACCCTCGAAAGGAACCCACCAAGTCCTCGAAAAATTTTTCCTGAAATTCGCGCAGGATGCCGGAATAGAAATCCTCCCACCGGCTCGCCAGCCACTCCAGGTGAGCGTCCTGATGACGGAACTGCTCGCGATCGCGACGCGCGTATTCAATCTTCGTTTCGCAGTAGCGCTTGAATTCGTATTTGAAATGGGGATGACGGAGTTGTTCCGCCAAAATGGGAGAGAGCCCCACGGTGACCCGCGGCGAAACGCCTTCCTGGACGAGGTTGTAGAAAACGTTCAGCAGCGGAATGTACGTCTCCGCCGCCGCTTCCAGCAGCCACTCCTCGTCCATGCGGTCGTGGTGCAGGACGTACGGAAGGTGTGAATGCAAAACCAAAACAAAGGAGCCGAAAAAGTTGCTCATGAAATTGGAGTGCCTGCTCCTCGCGCTTTTTGAAATCGGACGCGTGGATTCTTTTACATGGATTCCCGGTGAATGTCAAAAAGCAAATCGGATCGGCGCCGGGAGGGGCGCACAGCCAGGAAAGAAACGTCGTAGGGAATCATTTCAGGGTTTGAGTTTCGGGACGAATGATGGGATTGGGAGAAAATATGAAGACATCTGGATTGCCGGGGAGGCCATTCACCGCAAAGACCCGCCGCGGCGGGCGGAGGTGGCGCAGAAGAAACCTCGGCTTTTTTCGGAGCAGTCATTCATGCGCTCCGCCGCGGCGGACACCCAAGGGCACGAAAATCTCCGGCTTGCTCGATTGCCGGCCCGGAGGGCCGAAATATATGTAGCCCCGTCCGCCGCTCTCCGCCTCCAGCGGATAGGCGGAGAGCAAGGGCGGGGTACGGTAGCCATTGGACCCCTCAGCCCGCCTTGGCGGGCGACAGAAACCTATCTTCGAAGCAGAAATTTGACTTTCTAAAAGGCAGCCGTCGTCTCCAAATTCACCGGATTCCGTTCAACCTACGGATCCGAGCAATCTCTTCGAAAGCCGCAATTCACGCAAATCAATTTGCAGTTGCGTTGAATCATCGGCTCCCCGCAGATGTCGCAGAGTGCGGTGGACGGGGCCTCGGCAATCACAGGAGGAGAATCCGTCTTCGCGTCTTGCGGCAACGGGCGCGTGTTTTCGGCGGAAGACTTCTTGGGCGTGTTCAACGCTCCACCTCTCAACCGGTCCTGACAATTATCCTTTGGCGGCTTTCACGGCCTCGGTCAGCGCGGGAACAATCTCGAACAAGTCGCCCACCAATCCATAATCGGCCACTTCAAAGATCGGCGCGTCCTTATCTTTGTTGATGGCGACGATGGTCCGCGCGGTTTTCATGCCCACCAGATGCTGCGTCGCGCCGGAAATGCCGATGGCCAAATAAAGTTTCGGAGAAACCGTTTGACCGGAGCTTCCCACCTGTCGATCCATGGGCAGCCAGCCGCTGTCGCAGATGGGACGCGAGGCCGCGAGTTCCGCGCCCAACGCCTCGGCCAGCGCTTTCGCCATGGCAATGTTCTCTTCCTTCTTGATGCCGCGGCCAATGGAAACAATTTTCTCGGCCTGAGTGAGATCGACCGCCTGCTTGGCCTCTCGAAAAATTTCCAGCGACTTGGTTCGAATCCGCGACGCGTCCAAGTTCACCGTCAACGCTTTCACCGGCGCTTTGTTTTCAGAACGCTCCACCGCGTCTCCTCGGAACGCGCCCGCCTGGAACGACACGAAGAACGGCGGTTCGTGTTCAATCGTGACATCAGCGCTCATCTTCCCTTGAAAGACTTGCCGCACAAAAACGAACTTGCCGTCTTCCGGCCGATAGGAAATGACATCGCCCACGAAACTGCGACTCATGGCGGCGGCGAGCTTCGGCGCGAAATCGCGAACCTCGTAGGTATGGCTCATCAAAAAGAATTTCGGATCGGCTTGCTGAATGGCCTGTTGAAGCGCCGGAGAATACCCGTCGGGCGTATATGTCGCGAGCAAGTCATGATCGACGAGATACACCGCCTCCACTTTTTTCTCAGCCACATCACCGGCGATGGCGCCGAGGCCTTTTCCTAGAACGATCGCCGACACTTTTTCGCCGGTCGCTTGACTCATTTGCTGACCGGCCACCAGCGCTTCCCATGAACTCTTGTTCAGCTTCCCGTCGCGCTGCTCCATGAAAACCAGAATTCCGTTTGGCATGACTGTCATCCTCTGATGAATTTATGAATTTTTTTTCAAAGCACTGAAGCGCCGGAGCGGCCTGGGGCCGCCCGCCTTGGGGGGCCGCGGTCCGCCGCGGCGGACTCATGGATACGGCGTTGCGACCTGAAAATTCCGTCAGAAAAACAAAATTTTCGAAACTTGCTAAGCAGGGTAGAAATGACGAACGCCCCATCCGCTCAGATGACTCGCGCTTCATTCTTCAACTTGTCGACCAGCTTCGTGGCGACTTCCTTCGCCGCCCCTTCCAAGAATTCCGTCTGCTTGGTTTTTTGTGGGATATAGACCTTTCGGATCGCCTGACGCCGCGTCAGATCGTTGGCGCTCAATCCGGTGGCCGCCAAATCAATCGGCTTGATCTCCTTTTTCTTGACTCCCATGATGCCTTTGAGACTGGCGTAGCGCGGCTGATTGATGCCCGACTGAATCGACAGAACCGCCGGCATGGGAATCTCCAGCCACTGGAACCAGCCGCTTTCCAACTCGCGCTTGATCTTCACGCGCGCTCCGCCTTCGAGCGGTTCGATGCCCATGACCAGCGTGGTGTGCGGAAGATGGAGCAACTCCGCCAGCACCACGCCCGTCTGGCCGAAGCCGTAATCGTCGGATTGAAGGCCGGTCATGATAAGATCGAATTTCTCTTTCTTGAAAACCTCCGCCATGACGCGCGCCGCGCCCAAGGGATCCAAACCCTGAAAGGCCGGATCGTTCAAATGGAGCGCGCGTTCCGCCCCTTTGGCCAGCGCTTCTCGAATCACCGCCTGCGCCGAGGTCGGGCCCATCGTGCAAACCACCACCTCGCCCCCAAATTTCTCCTTCAATTGCAGCGCCGCCTCCAACGCGTAGATGTCGCTTTCGTTGGTTTCAAAAGAAAGATCTTCTTCGCGAATCCACGTCTGATCGGCGTTGATGCGCAGCACCGCCTCCCGGCTGGGAACCTGCTTGATGCAAACAATGATGTTCATGATGAAATGACCTCAACAGATTTAATATGGAACCAACAAACCCATTCGATGAAACGGAATTTCCATTTATGAATCCCCGGTCGCCCCATTCCGGATCACCGGTTTACCATCTTTGATTCGGACGTCCTTCCGCGCATAAACCGCACGTCCCTTCAGTTTCTTGGCGGGATTCTTCACTCCGAATCCACCAACTGCCGTTCCACATAATCGATGGCTTTTCGAATTGCAGCAATGTCAAGTCCAGACGGAAGAATCGGAATCGCGTCAGCGTCGCGGGGAGTCATCAATGGACCCCATTCACAGAGAATTTTGCGAGCAACGGGATGGCGCGCCTTGCCATCTCAAAATACTCGCCGTTGGCCTCAAGACCGATGCTCTGGAGATTGCAGGCCGTAGCCGCGGCGACGGTCGATCCCGATCCCATAAAGGGATCGAGAATCACTCCCTTGTCCAGAGGGAGCGAGGCTCGCACCAACTGCCTCAAAAAATGTTGCGGCTTCAGTGACGGATGAGGAGCCATCTGTCTCTCACCGTTCCTGGCAACGGCCGATTGAATGACGTCCCGGAATGGTTCCGACTCCGAAATGCGCCGCAATCCGCCTACTCCCCATTTCCGCAAATTGTCTTGAACTCTCCCCTCACATGGTTTTCGCAATAGGCCCCAGGGCTCCCAGCAAGAACGTGGCATCACGGTCACCCCCGCGAACTCTTTCTCGGCGTTCTTCGGGCGATCTCCGCCCCGCAAGGTTTGTACCAAGCGGATGATCTCTCCACGTTTTTCAAAACCTGCCGTGATAAATGGCTCATACACCAAATAAGAAACGAGCGGATTCGTCGCGATGAAGACGTGGGCCCCCGGTGTTAGGACGCGCATGAGGCCGTTTGCCAAACGGCCAAAGAATTTTCGAAGATCGTTCCTTTCTCGGCTTCCCAGGACCGTAAACCTCGGCAAGGGAGAACGGCGGCACCCATCAAACGACGGAGGAATTCTCCAGACGCCTCCCTTTCCATTTTGCCGCTTCTCGAGTTGCTCAGCCGTGAACTCGATTAGGCCATAAGGCGGGTCAGTCACGACTGCGTGAATGGAGTTTTCTGGAGCTCTCTGGAGCCACTCGAAAGCATCACACTGAACGATATGATAGAGCAAATCTCCTGAGCATTCCCTATGCGGAGCAACGGACGGCACATTGAAAAGCGGAAGTGACAACTCTCGAACTCTTCGCGGAGACGTTCGCCTTGCCTTAGTACCCGAACCAACCATGGTCTTCATTAGGCCCTCCCCTGCGCCGATATCTATCATCAAGAGGGGTTGGGGGTGACACCTCATTGCCTCAACTGTCAAATCATCATCTGAACCTCAACAGCCTCAAAAAGTCTATCACGCCGCCGTTGAATTACAAAGGATCGGCGCTTTGACGGGGCACGCGGAGAAAAAAGGGTTGCACTCTCCGCATGGCCGGATCGTCGGTTGAATCTAAATTGAATGAGGGCTCATTCATTCTTTTGGGAAAGCTTTTTGTTGTTCCGTGATTTGCGCGATGTTTGCCTTACATTATAGAAGTCAGTGCACAGACAGGAAAGCGGCTTTTTCGGAAGTCCCGTTCACTCGCCGGCGTATCGTTTCATCAGCAGCGCCGCGTTGGTGCCGCCAAACCCGAAGGAATTGGAAAGCGCGTAATCCACTTTCAAGGCTCGGGATTTCAGCGGCACATAATCGAGATCGCACTCCGGATCGGGCACTTCATAATTGATGGTCGGCGGGACGCACTGGCAATGGATGGCCAGTGTCATGATGGCGGCTTCCAAGCCGCCGGCGCCGCCGAGCAAATGTCCGGTCATCGACTTGGTGGAGCTTACGGCCAACTGTCGCGCCCGCTCCCCGAAGACGCGCTTGATGGCGCGGGTTTCCGTTTTGTCGTTGAAGGGCGTGGAGGTTCCATGGGCGTTGATGTAATCGACCCGTTCCGGCCGAACGCCCGCGTCGCGCAGCGTGTTCTGTATGACGCGAACCGCGCCGTCGCCGTCCTCGGAAGGCTGCGTGATGTGAAAGGCGTCGCCGGACATGCCGTAACCCACCATCTCGGCCAGGATGCCGGCGCCGCGGCGCTTCGCAAATTCGAGTTCCTCCAGCACCAAGATGCCGCTGCCCTCGCCGATCACGAATCCGTCGCGATTTTTATCGAACGGTCGGCTGGCTTTTTCCGGACAATCATTGCGCGTGGAGAGCGCGCGCATGGCGGCGAAACCGCCCACGCCCATCGGCGTGATGGCCGCCTCCGATCCGCCGCAGATCATGACATCGGCGTCTCCGTGCTGGATCAAGCGGAACGAATCGCCCACCGCGTGAGCGCTGGAAGAACAGGCGGTGCAGGTCGCGGAGTTGGGGCCTTTGGCGTGATAGCGGATGGACACTTGTCCCGAGGCCAAATTCACAATCGCCGCCGGAATAAAGAAAGGAGATATTTTTCGCGGGCCGCTCCGCAGCAACTCTTCGTGCTCGCGTTCGATGACGTCGAATCCGCCGATGCCGGATCCGATGTACACGCCCACGCGATCGGAAAAAGATTCTTCCACGCGCAAGGCCGCTTGCTTCATGGCGAAGTCCGCCGCGGCGATGGCGAAATGGATGAACCGGCCCATCTTCTTGACTTCTTTTTTTTCGAGGTAATTCAGCGGATCGAATCCTTTCACCTCGCAGGCGAACTGGGTGGAGAACAACGAAGGGTCGAACAAGGTGATGCGGGTGGCGCCGCTCTTTCCCGCCAGCAGGGCGTCCCACGTCTCTTGCGTCCCGATGCCGACGGGCGACACCATGCCCACTCCCGTGACCACCACTCGCCTTTTATTCATGGCGCTCATAAAAATTGCAGTTCTCGAACTGCAGTCCTTTCGTTATTTCGCGTGGGCCTGGATGTAGTCGATCGCGTCTTTGACGGTGGCAATCTTCTCGGCATCCTCATCGGGGATTTCGATGTTGAACCCTTCTTCGAAGGCCATGACCAATTCCACGGTGTCCAAAGAGTCCGCGCCCAAATCGTCGACGAACGACGCAGTGGGCGTGACCTCGGCTTCGTCGACTCCCAACTGCTCGACGATGATTTGCTTCACTTTCTCCTCAACGTTGGCTGCCATGTTCAGCATTCCTCCTTAGTGATATCTGATGATGATTTCTCTTCGCCCCATGAAACGGCTCGGCGAACCGGGGAATTCTTGTGCGCGCACGCCAGTGCTCCAGCCCCAAAAACCGGCGGGGCCACTCAAGCAATTTTTCCGCGCTTCCCCGCCGCCTCGGTCTCACATATACATGCCGCCGTTCACTCCAATCACCTGACCGGTAATGTAGGCGGCTTCGTCCGAAGCCAGGAATTTTACCGCAAAGGCCACTTCCCGGTCCGTGCCCATTCGTTTCAGCGGAATGAGGTCGAGCAGTTTCTGCTTGACCTGGTCCGGCAACGCCGCGGTCATGGCGGTGTCGATAAAGCCGGGGGCCACGGCGTTCACGGTGATGTTTCGCGACGCCACTTCCTGGGCCATCGACTTGGTCAGCCCGATCAGTCCGGCTTTGGCGGCGACGTAATTGCCCTGTCCGGCATTGCCGGACTGCGCCACGACGGAGGTGATATTGATGATCCGGCCCCAGCGCTGCCGCACCATCACCTTCATGGCTTCCTGCGACGTGTGAAACACGCTGGTGAGATTGGTCTTCAAGACCGCGTCCCAATCCTCTCGCTTCATGCGCAGCAGCAAACCGTCGCGCGTAATCCCCGCATTGTTGACAAGAATGTCAACTCGTGTCAACTGCTTGATGATTTCTTCGAAAGCTCGATGGATCTCTTCGGCGGACGCGACATCGCATTGTATCACAAGAGCCGAACGGCCCAGCGCTTCAACCTCGCTCCGCAGCGCGTTCAGTTTGTCGAGTTGCCGAGCCAGCAGCGCCACCGTGGCGCCCGCTTCCGCCAACACCAGCGCCGTGGCTCGACCGATTCCTTGCGAGGCGCCGGTGACCACCGCCACTTTTTTTTCGAGAAGCATGTTTCCCTTTCCATCAGGATGGAAAAATCGGCCGGCGTTTGAAGAATGGCATAATAAAAATTAAAGCCGGGAATCCCGGCGCCGCCGATTTCAAGAAGACTTGCCGGTTTTAATGGACCGGCCCAACGCCTCACAAGTCGCCGTCAGGCTCTTTTCATCCTCGGCGCTATAGAATTTCCGCGTGCGATCGATTTGCCGAACCAGACCCGAAAGGACCCGTCCCGGCCCCACTTCCACGAACGTGTCGGCGCCCTTGTCGATCATGGCGCGGACCGACTCCTCCCACAACACCGGCGATGACACCTGCCGAACCAACGACGTCCGGGCGGCCAATCCCGTGGTGATGAACTCCGCGTCCACGTTGGTCACCAACGGAAATTTCAACTCGCTGAATTCGAGCCGATTCAAATCGTGTTCCAGTCGTTCCTGCGCCGGCATCATGAGCCGGCAATGAAAAGGCGCGCTCACATTCAACATCAACGCGCGCTTGGCGCCGGCGTCGGTCGCCAATTTGACGGCGCGCTCCACGGCCGCTTTCGTGCCGGCGATGACAATTTGCGATGGAGAATTAATGTTGGCGGCGGAGCAAACTTCGTCTCGTCGCGCGTCAGCGCAAATTTGATAAACGGTATCGATAGTCAAGCCCAAGATGGCAGCCATCGCGCCTTCACCTACCGGAACCGCCTCCTGCATATACTGGCCGCGCTTTCGAACGACGCACACGGCGTCCGCCGGCGTCAGCGCTCCCGCCGCCACCAGCGCCGAGTACTCGCCCAAGCTGTGGCCGGCCACCATGTCCGGGCGCAATCCTTTTTCTGCCATCACTCGATAGGCCGCGACCGACACGGTCAGAATCGACGGCTGCGTGTTCATCGTCAGTTGCAGCTCTGCTTCCGGCCCCTCAAAACACAGCTTGCTGATCTGAAATCCCAAGGCATCGTCCGCTTCGTCAAACACCTTGCGGGCCGCCGGGAATTTTTCGGCAAGCTCTTTTCCCATGCCGGCGTATTGAGAACCTTGACCTGGAAAAATGAAGGCGACTTTACTCAATGCGTCCTCCGGGGAGACGGCGAAGGCTCAGACACCGTCAAAGGAGGATGAAGGTCTCCGTCGCGAGACGCCAGCCGCGACACTTCATGCTCGATTTTTTCGTTCAATTTATTAACAGAGAATTCGTGCGCCACTCGAATGGCATTCTTGATGGCGTTGCCGTTGGAGCGTCCGTGGCAGATGATGCCCACGCCTTTCAAGCCCAACAGCGGCGCGCCGCCGTATTCCGAATAATCCAGCCGCCGCTTGAAATTGCTGAAGGCGCGCTGCGAGAGCACGTAGCCCATCTTGGAAGTCAGCGTCGCGGACAACTCCTCGCGCAGCATGGAGGCAATGGCTTCCACCAAACCCTCGCTCACCTTGAGCGCCACGTTTCCGATGAAGCCGTCGCACACGATCACGTCGCAGGAGCCGTTGTAGAGATCGCGGCCTTCCACGTTGCCGACAAAGTTCAATGAAGTTTTCTTGAGGAGACCGTAGACTTCTTTGGTGAGATCGTTTCCTTTGGAAGCCTCTTCGCCGATGGAAAGCAATCCGACTCGAGGATGCGCCACGTTGAAGATGACGCGGGAATAAATTTCTCCCATGATGGCGAATTGCTCGAGATGAAACGGCTTGCAATCGACGTTGGCGCCGACGTCCAACAAAATCGCCGGCTTCCCTTTGGCGGTGGGAAAAACCGCCGCCAGCACCGGCCGATCCACCGAGGGAAGCACGCCCATCACAATTTTGGAAGTGGCCATCACGGCGCCGGTGTTTCCGGCGCTCACCACGCCCGCGGCTTTGCCGTCCCGAACCAATCGCGCCGCCACGTGGATGGAAGAGTCGCGCTTCTTGCGAAAACTGGCGGCCGCCAGGTCTTCCATGGTCACGACCTGCGTGGCGTTTTCAATTTCAATGGGAAGTTTGCTGGAGAAGGAATGGCGTTTCAGTTCGGAGCGAATCTTCTGCTCTTGCCCGACCAGAATCACGGACACCGGATATTCTTGTACCGCCGCTACCGCGCCCTCGACTTCACTTTGCGGCGCGCGATCGCCCCCCATCGCATCAACGGCAATCTTAATCATAGGTTGTCGTGTTCATTCGGAGATCGCCGGACTTCCATCCTCAAGTCGTCCTCAACCGCCGAGCCGTGCAAGCGATCCAGCCGCGCTGATCTCCAGAGAAGGAAAAATCTCACCGCCCTCGAACCGATGCCGGCGGGATTACTCGGATTCCACTTCCATCACTTCACGACCGTTGTAATAGCCGCACTTGGGACACGCTCGATGCGGCAATCGCTGCTCATGGCAGTTGGGGCACTCGGAAAAAGAGCGCGCCCGGAGGGAATCATGAGCGCGGCGTCGCGCCGTGCGCGCCTTGGAGTGTCTGCGTTTTGGGTTTGGCATGAAAACATTCCTTTCTAAAATCTCGCTCGCCCATGGCCCGCCGGTGAGCCGAAGCGACGATGACTTCACAGGCTCTTCAATGAATTCAATCCCGACCATCGCGGATCGACTTCTTCTTTCTCGCAATGACAAGGTGTCACATTCAGGTTGGCGCCACAATGCGAACACAGGCCGCGACATTCGGGGCGACAAACCGGCTTCATCGGCATTTCAATCAGAATCTGCTCCCGAAGCACGTCATTCAACTCCAGCCCCGTCCCGATGTAAAATCCAATCTCCAAGTCCGGCGGCTTCAGTTCAATCTCTTCCTCCGGACGTTTCGGGATCAGCGCCTTCTGAGAGCGGTAAAAAAGATCGAACGATTTCTTGACGGAAACTTCCATCGGCTCCAGGCATCGCGAACAAGCCGTCTCCACCCGAACCTCCAGGCGCCCGGCGATCCGCACTTCCTCGCTGACTAACGAAGCCGTGACTTCCACGTCCAAACGGCCTTTTTGTCGAAGATCCGTCGTTCGGAGATCTACCACTCCAGGCGCCAGCGATTCTGAAATCACAATCGGCTGGATCGCCAAATCTCTAAGGGCGATGTACATTTTCAAGTACCCGCCTGCGGGGTTTTATCCCATCAACCTCTTGAAAATCAGAGTGCTTCGGCGCCAGAAAGTTTCAAGGGCGCGGCAAAAACAAGGCATTATAGCAACGAAGCCTTTGTTGTCAAGCATCGCTCCTGAGCCAACCAACGCCGCAGACAAAAAATCCAGGCGCTCGGCCTGGATTCGAAGCAAGGCTCAATCCGATCACAAGCTCACACAGCGGCACGGCGCGTGGACTGCGCCGACTTCTAAGAACTTGCGCCCAACTCGTTCAGTCGCGCGCTCACGTCTCCTTGAATCTGATAACTCGGAAATTCCGTTTGAATCTTCTTGTAAAGCTGGATGGCGGCGTCTTTGTTGTTGACGTTCTTATAATAATCGGCGAGCGCCATCATCGCCGTCACCTTGGGCACGGTCACCGTGGGATGGTCGATCAACTGCTGCAAGAGTTTGACGACCTCCGCCGAATTGTTCTGTTGCTCGTAAATCTGCGCCAAGGAGAGCTTGGCCAGCGCGGAGATATCGTTGTCGCTCGATCCCTTGGTGATACCCTCCAATTCCTGGGTCGCGCCGGCGAGGTCTCCCAAATGGAACTTGCACATGGCGTCGTAGTAGGTAGCGGTTTCACCGATCAGTCGGCCGCTGTATTTGCGGCTAAGACGCCCGAATTCCTTTTCGGCGGTGCTGTACTTTTCTTGGGCCGTCGCAAACACTCTTTGGTTGGGTCCCAAGGGAGTGGTCTGCTGGTCGGTAATGAGCGGAGAATTGTAAAGCTGAATGGCGTTGCTGATATCCCGGTTGCTGACCACATCCCGGTTTTGGATATACCAGTAAACGCCCCAGGCCGCCAAGGCCGCCACCACCACCGAACCGATTCCAATCAAAATCTGTCGGCTGTGCTCTTGGAGGAATTCCCAGGTCTCATTGGCGCCGACGAGAAACTCGTCTCGCTTGATGAGCTCGCGCCGCGTTAAGTGTGTCTTTCCCACTGCGTCTCCTCCCCTGTAAAAAACATCCTATGATAGCGGCTTGCGAAAAGGCGGTCAATGAGTTTGATTTTCAGATTTGGCTTGACACTCCAGCCTTTCGGAATTCTACTTATTCACCGATATAGCATAGGCGGTGGAGTTCGCCTCAGAATTGCCCGCAAGGGCCAATGACTCCTGGATGAAAAATAAGGAGGAGGCCGGACGGCCTTCCCAAACCGGAAACTTTCATTCTGGGGCAGGGCGAAAATGAACGAGATTGAATCCAAGTTTGCTCCACCGGCAAACGCTTCCCCCGCAAGCGTATGTCATTCCGAGCGCGCTGT
>CAZIDA010000034.1:0-13096 GCA_964537865.1 uncultured Acidobacteriota bacterium | reverse complement strand
GCGCCTAGGAAGAGAGCGATCACGGGTTTGTCGATTTTTTGGATGAGGGGCGTGGCGCGCCGCAAAACGATTTCGTCCGGCGGTTTCGAAACCAACAGAATGACTCGCGTGCCGGCGTCGGCGCCCAAGGCTTCGAGCGCCGCGAGAAACATGATTCCGCCGACTTCCTTCTTCACGTCGCGCCCGCCCACGCCGAGGGCTTGCGAAATTCCGGCGCCGTAATTCGAGATGATGCAACTCACTTCCTGAAGTCCGGTCCCCGCCGCTGCCACAATCCCGATCTCTCCGCGCCTCACGACATTGGCGAACGCCAGCGGAACCCCATTGAGAATGGCCGTTCCGCAATCCGGCCCCATCACCAAAAGGCCTTTCTTCTTCGCGAATCGCTTCAGCGCGATCTCCTCCTCCAAAGAAACATTGTCGGAGAAGACCATCACATGGAGGCCGCGGCTGAGCGCCTTCATCGCCTCGTCGGCGGCATATCGTCCTGCGACGGAAATCAGCGCCAGATTGGCGCCGGGAAGGATCTTGATGGCATGGTCCATGTTGGCGGCGCGAGAACCCCCGGATACTTCCGATTTCTTCGTGGCTTGCTTCAACAAATCATCGACGGCGGCGAGCGCCGCGTCGGCCGCCTTCTTGTCATCCGCCTTCACCGCAATCAACAGATCGGTCTCTTCGGCCTTCTGAAATTCCGGGACCAACAAACCGCTCGCGCTCAGAATCGCCTGGTTGGAGCGCGTCCCCATGACCACGGTGGCGTCGATGACGCCGGCCAGGGCGGTCATCTCCTTTCCGCACCGCATGAGCGTAATGGAGTCAAAGTAAGAACCGCGCTTGATTTGTCCGGTGACGATCATGAAAAAGTGGCCTCTCTGAATTCCAGTTGAGGAAGAGGCAAAAGAAGAGGCTCTCGAAGAGCTGGAGGACGGTGTTTCATCTCGACCGCGTCGTTCCATCGCAAGACTGCTTTCGCGGGCGTTCGAAGAGTCATGAAGAATCCAGTTCCCAAATCCGCTCCCGAACTTGCACCCACCGCGAACAACTTCTCGGCGGAGTTTCGCACCTCCATCTCTCCGCCTTCGTTCAGCGCCACAATCAAGCTTTTCATCCTCTCGAAAAGAAAACCGCGCCGAGCCAGATCAAGAAAGGTGTTGGAAAAAATGTTTTCCCCAAGCGCCGTGTGATAGACGGCTTCGATCGTACGCTTGAAATCCCGACCGTTCATCTTCTCAATAACATTCAAGGCAATCAACAATCCGGCGATGAAATCGTCTCCACTGGGAGTAAGCCCGACGCCGCATCCTTTCAAAATTCGGACACCGCTCAGAAGATCGCCATGAAAAACTTCGTGGATGCCTCGCTTGAGATGCGCGGCAAACGCCTTCTCAAAATCGACACGAAAAAGCTCGTGTCGCCTCTCCGAAAAACGGGTTTGGGTAGCCGGGATTCGCCGATCTCGGGCGAATCCCGGACGTCGCCGCGCTCTGGAATGATAGGACGTCCGGGATGCTCTAAAGCGCAGAGCATCCCGGCTACCACCAATTTCCATGCTACTCGGTGCTCGCCGCATCAACCGAGAGCGACCGCTCAGCAGAAAAGCAAGACTGCCGGGCGGCGAAATCTCTTGGAGCGACGATTCAAAAAAGAAAAGATTCCTGAAGAAGAGATCGCGCTCCCAGCGATTGATTCGAAGTTCAGACTGGTAGACTTGGCGTGGCGTGAAGGTGAATCGTTGGTTTCCGAAGATGATCGTGTTTGCATCGACGCGCAGCGGGGATGGAGCGCCGTCCATCATCGCAAACGGCCATCCCCGCACGACGATATTGAGCGGCCCGGCGCCGATTCCCTCGTCCACCACCGACACCAGATGGTTGCCGTTCGTAAAATTGACGGCGCGATTGAACCGGGAGTGAAAAGCGTATGTCCCCTGCTCGATCCGATCGCCGATGCTAAGGAGCGTCATGAGGATAAAACACCATTCCGTAGTTTTTGCTGTATTCCGCCTCGCGCACCACTTCGACTTTTCCTCGGACCTTCATGCCGATCTGGGGATTCGGAATCTTGAGTTGTCCGGTGATGCGAATGCCGTTCTCCAACTCCACCATTCCCAATCCCAGCTTGGCGACATTGAAGTCCGGGGGCAGCGCGTAGACGTTTGTAAAGGTGAGCAGTTTTCCATTCTTGGGAAGTGGAACCGGATCGAATTCGTTGTGCTCGTTCTTTCCACACTTCTTGCAAACCATACGGTAGGGATAATGGAGCTGCCCGCATTTCTTGCATCGATAAGCAAAAATCTCCAAAGCCATGATCAATCCTCCCGCACGAAGGTCAGGCAGACCACATTATTCCCGAAGCCGCCGAAGTTGCAGGTGAAACCGATTTTAGCGTCCCGGACTTGGCGCTTTTCGGCTTCGCCGCGGAGCTGCAGCACAATCTCATGCGCCTGCCCGACGCCTGTCGCTCCCACCGGATGTCCCTTCGCCTTCAAGCCGCCTGACGTGTTGATCGGAATCTTTCCCCCCAATTTCGTTTCGCCCCGCTCCAACGCTAGATGCCCTTCGCCTTTCTTGAAAAAGCCGACCTCTTCGCTCTCCGCGATTTCGAGAATGGTGAACGCGTCGTGAAGCTCCGCCACGTCGACATCGGCCGGGGTCACGCCCGCCATTTTGAACGCTTGGGCCGCGGCGCTTCTCACGGCCAGCAGGTCGGTTGGTTCGGGGCGTTCGTGCACGCAATGCGAATCGGTCGCTTGCCCCACGCCCGCCAATCGCACCAGCGGCTTCTTCAATTTCTTGGCCACTTCCGCCGAAGCTAGAATCACGCACGCGCCGCCATCGGAGACCGGGCAACAATCGTAGAATCGGAGCGGCTCGGCCACGTAGGGATTGTTGGTCATCGCTTCCGGCGATTCGAGAATCCCCTCGAGGGTGATCCTCTCGTGCAGATGCGCGTAGAAGTTGAGAAGCGCGTTGTCGTGATTCTTCACGGCAACCATGGCCAGATGTCGTTCGGTCACGCCGTACTTCTGCATGTACAGCCGTGTGAACATGGCGGCGAGCGAGGGCAGCGTCACGCCGTAGATGTACTCCGCCAGCGGATGACTCAACGTCGCCACAAAATCCGTGTCCTCGAGATTGTTCACCTCGCGCAACCGCTCCGCGGAAGTCACCAGAACCACGTCGTGGAGTCCGGAGGCCACCGCCAGGAATCCCTGTTTGATGGCGGAAGCGCCGGAGGCCGGGCCGTTCTCAATGACTTCGGCGCCCGCGGGTGTCAGGCTCAAGGTGTCGACGACGGCGCTGGCGAGACCGGTTTGATGATTCAAGCGCGCGCTTCCCATGTTCGCAACGTAGACGTGATCCACCTTCTGCAGCCCCGCGTCTTTCATCGCCATCATAGCCGGATAGGCGGCGATTTCACTGAGCGGATATTCCAGCCGCGTAAAACTCGTAATGCCGACCCCCACCACATATACTTCGCGCATGTTCAACCTTTCCTTTCTTGCTTCCAGCGTTGAGACATCAGCGCGGTTCCGGTGGAGTCGTAGAGCGAACGCGTCGCGGCCAGCAAATCGTCGGGCGGCGCGGGGGGATCACTGGGAGGGAGAATGCCGGCTTCCGCCTTCTCGAACAGCGGTTTGGGAACGGGGCGCCTTCCGACCACCAACGTGGTCCGGGCTTTGTCGAAAAGTTCCCGGGTCAACGACCAAGAAGGAACGCCGCCCAGCTCATGCGGAATATGAAACCGTTTCTCGAGGTTGTACTCAATCATCCAGCGGCGGAATCCGATGGGCGACTCGGCCACGATTAATACTTCTTTTTGGCCGATGATGTCGAGGTGGTATTCCATCTTCGCAGCAAACGCATGCGCGCCCACGCGCAGCCCTCGCCGCAGCGCCACCGTGTGATACGACATGCCCACGTCCCGGCTCAACAACCGTCCATTCACCACCGCCGCCAGCTCGCCGTCAATCTGCGCCACCAGCACGTATTCGTCCTGCACGCGATAGCGGTAGTACGCCAGCAGTTCGCTGTACAGTCGCGCCGCCACGATGTCGTAGTAATCGCGCTCCACGTGAATCAGCGGTTCGACGTAGCGGAGGATGTCTGGGATGTCTTCCCGGCTGACTTGGCGGATCACCATAGCTTGCCCGCCGGCGAGCATCATGTGCTTGGGCGGAAAAGGCGGAATGGGAGTGTCGATGGGTCGGAGAATTTTCTCAACGTCAACTGCCATAAAACCCCCTTCAACACGACTTGAACGCGAGTTTAGCGCCCCGATAAAGTCGAGTCAATCTCAAACTGGCTGGATTGCGCAAAATATCCGGTGAAATGCGGCGAGGAATGTTCGTCGCGCTCGCTGTCGAGACTCGAAATGTTATAATCGCGGACGATCACGAAGACATGAATATCTTAGGCATGCGGCTTCGCAACGCCATGATCCGGAGGAGCAAAACGATGAGTCTGTCTGAACTCCACTCCCGAACTCCCGCCATCAACTGGTTTGATGGTACGGAGGAACTGATCTTCCTTTTCCGCGGCGGCTTTCTGTTCGCTCTGTTTTTTTTCTGTGCGCCCCTTTTGGCGCAGACTGACCCCCACGCAGAACCGACTCATTCCGACAAAGCGATTCTCCTCCAACTCGAACACCAATGGGCAGACACGAGCGAACGTCGAGACACGGCGTTTCTGAACAATCTTTTGGACGATCGCTTCATCGACACTTCGTACAAAGGTCAAATTCGAACGAAGGCCGACGCGATGGCCGGCCCCGCCGCTCCCAGCGCTATCACGAAAACGCTCCGAGACCTCCGCGTCCGAATCTTCGGCAACACCGCCATCGTCACCGGCCTGAACATCGTTCACGCCAAAGATCATTCCCTCACGGCGCGCATTCGCTTCACCGACATCTTCTTCAAGCGCAAGAACCAATGGAAGGCGATCGGCGCTCAGGAGACGATGGAGAGGGCGACAACGGCCACGGACAACTCGGAGAAACCACGACCACCCGAAGCACTACGCCTATGCCTGTCCGGGGTTTTAACTGAGACGAATCCGAAGAGGTTGGATGGGGAATTTGCTTCGCCGAAGATCACCAAGAATTTCTGATCAGCGCTTCGATCGTCCGCGGCTGAATATTGCCGCGGTGCGTGAAGAAACAAGCACTGTGGAAAAACTCCAGTTGGCAGGCCGCGAGTTGTTCGAGAAAGTTCATGCAGTCGCCATTTGAGGAATCGGCATATCATCCCACGTTCGACCCTCGAGTAACCGACCTGCGTCCCTCTTCCTAACGCCTCCCCACTGCTTGAAGAAGAAAGGCACATCCGCGTCTCGGCATTGATTCCGGATGTTGAGCACCCACTCTGAATCCATGGGGCGCGCTCGTGGACCCGATTCTCCGCCGACGATCACTCAATCGATCCCTCGCAGATTCAATTTTGGCAACGGACCCAAGAGAGGCTCAAGGGACAGAAACTTAATTTGCGCTCCGGTCTTGCGGAGATGATCGATGCGAAACGTGAAATCGGCATTCTCCACGCTGACGCCCATCCAAATGTTTGAATGCCATGCAAGCTGCGAACTCAACTCCAGCAACCTTTCGGAGCGCTTGGTCAGTATCTGGAAACGATGCCAACTCGCTCGCTGCATGACGCCAAACACACGCTGGATGTATTCCAACGGAACGTCCGCGTGAAACAAATCGCTCATCGAATTCACAAAGATGGTTTGCGGCTTCTTCCAACCGAGAGGCAATTCCAGCATGTGGGGTTGAAGGGTGACCTTGAATCCGTTGGCATAGTTGCGCTGTCCCATGGATTGAAGCCGCAGGGTCAATCGCTCGGCATAACAATGCTTGCAGCCGGGGCTGATCTTCGTGCAGCCGGTCACGGGATTCCACGTGGACCCTGTCCACTCGATCGATGAATTCGCCGCCATTATCGCCCGCTCCGTCGGACGTATCTGTTGAAGATTTCTGAAATGATATCTTCGGCGGTCAGCCTGAACTGCTCTCGTGCAACGGCAGGAGGATCAAATTCGGTCAAGTGGAATAATGGACCGACCCTGAACTCATTCTTAACCACAACAAATCACCAAGGAGTTCCTCGAGAATAGGATTTCTCATCAATTCGCGATATCTCGTCATCGTGGAAATAGCAAATTTAAATTCCAAGTAGCAAGCGGATGGGGAAAAGGAATATGGAAACGCGCCTCTCAACATCGCTTCATGCAGCAAGCTCTTCTCTTACTGCTTCTCTTTGACTCCACAGAACGGGTTGAACATCGTAGTTGCGCAATGCATCCATCACCGTTACATGTGTGGCCATCTCTGAATCGTTCAGAAAAGCGAATGCGCGAGAATCAGGGGGGCGGACCTCTTTGGTATCAACCCAAGCAAAGGCCGCCGACTGGGCCGTATCTCGATTGGGACGATTGATGGCCTGCAAAATTCTTTCCGGCGCCCTCCGTGACTTCGGGACGACAAAATCAAAAAGGTGATCATATCCGGATCTTCCCGTGAATTTGACTCTCGGCGTGAACCGTATCTCATGGAGCTCAAGCCACGCAGTGACATCCTCCAGGAAAAGGCTGGCGACCATTGGCTCTGCCAAATAGAAAAGATCATTGACCGCCAACATGGCCTGAACCAAATTATGTTTTCTTAAATTGAAATTGTCAGCGGTCGCATGAACCACCAGGGCATCGTGGTCCTGTTGGATCCCAAATCCATTCAGCGTCATCCTGAGGAGTTCCTGCCTTTTCGGCGTGTCCAACTTGCAGCCGGAACGTTTCAGGTCTTCAACCGTGTATCCATCATCGGTAAGAACAAAACCGCCCTTGTTCCGTTTCACGTAAAACTGAATGTAGTCGTTGTGGCGATCAAGATAGGGGGTTGTCACCTCGACCGATTCCTTCACTTCCCGCAACGTGGTCTTCTCCTTCAGCCAGGACCAGTATTGATTCATTAGATTTTGAACTTCGTCAATCATTGAAATAATCCTGGCCTGATATCCGGCGGTTTCGTGATGTGACAATATCGCATGAAGTCCATCAAAGTCTGCCACAAATTCGAGACATTTGGAAATACATCGTTTGGGACTGCTGAAGCCCACTTGTCGCCAAATCCCTCCCGAAAAATGTGAAAATGAGGGCTCGGAACTTCCTCCCCATCGGGGTTTCGATGTGGCGCCCCACCAAAATCCAGACGAACAAGGATAAAGATCTGGCGTGCCCGATTCTGGTAGGTACCCTTCCTCAGGTCAATGCGCCCGCGACTGATGTCCAGCAAGAAATTCTCACGTTTGTCAGGAGAAACCAAAGGAACCCAAATCGAACCACCGAGCCCGGGATATTCGTATGTTTGATTCTCGATGCAATGCTTCTCCATCGCAATGAGCGCGTCTGCTTCCGCTTGCGTCAGATCGCTGCCAGACATTTGGGCGCCTCCTCCAGAATGATCTCAGAGAATTAGCGGCTGGACTGTCAACGGTTTTTCTTCTGCTCAATGCAGAGGCCAGCCGCGGTGGGTTGGGTGTGTTACCAATTCCAATCTGACTCGCATTCCTCGTAATTTGAAACTTGTTGATTTTGGATACGTCGCCTCTTCGTTTCTGGCTTCACAAGGACATCTCACTCGGCTTCCGCCTGCGCGTTGCTCCTTCCCCATATGATTAGGAAATCGTTCATCGAATTTTGCACCATCGATGAAAGTGCACTTAAGTTGAAATGCTCGATATGGAGGTCAAGCATGTTGAGGAGCAGGTCATGAGCTGTCATCAATGTTCGCCCAGCAACCTCTCTTTGCGGACCGCCCTCAAATTCCAAACTTTCATTCTTCGTTCTATCAAGCCGGTCCAATATCGCCGACATTGTGCTGTGTGCATGGCGAAGAGGAAGGTAATACGCAGGAACAATCAAGTTCCCAAGCCTCCCGGTCGCAGCGGCCATTGAGACAAAATCGAGTTTGCTCCACGTATGATTGACCCTCTCATGACCGCATTTCGGGCATGCGACCATGAATCGTTCGCGAACGGCTTCATACTGCTTTTCTACGTCTGCCTTCTTTTCACCAAGAACATCCTTGTCAAACGATTTTCGAATTGCTTCACTGAGCCTATGCTGACCAACCCAATAGAAATCAACAAAATCTTCTGCTTCTTCAGGGTGTAAGTGAAGGTACCGCGCTGTGACCGCCCGTTCGTACATCCCGCGAAGAATCTTCATGGCACCGAAACCATAAGCGTTTCCGCAGAGCAGGAGAATCTCCATGAAATCCTCAACACAGAGTCTTCCACAAAAGAAGATGACTCTGTCAGCGGGAGCAAAATCTGATTCGGAACGCATAACCACTTCTTCAATCGTGGTAATCAAGTTCGGAAACTTCTCGAAAAAAGATTGGTGGGCTTCCACGAATCTAGCCCATTCTTCGGGAATGCCGAATTGAGCGCTATTGGGGTCAATCATCTACGATTCCTCACAGGATCAACTGTGGATGAGTGATGCCTTCGACTCCTCACAAAGTTGTTCCACAAACCCACCGATGCGCGTCTCGCACCATTTTGTCGTATCCAGTTCTTTAGAAAATGAGGAACTATCTCAATACCCACAGCGCCACTTTCGGCGGGCAGGCGCGTTTTCATTTCCTCAAACTATCCAACGCCACCCAATCTCCGGGTGCGCGCTCATATTGCCAGAATGTCCAACCGTTGCAATGTCGCTTTACGGCGTGTGCTCCGGCCAACGAAGGCGATGTGAAGCGTTTTCCAGCAAACCAAATCAGACCGCTCTTTCGAACAGAAGCACTGAAGGTCTTACCTTTGTGGCGGGCGCGTAAAGTCATTGGGCCATCGATGTATTCTAACAACACCGGCTTTCTTCCTTCCCTCTTATTGACTTGTTGCTTACGCGGCCCGAGTCCGTGCAGCTTGCCGAGCATGTCTTCGAGCCTGCGGCGCATCTCCCTATGCCAATCCCGCTTGAAGCGACGACGGAGATCCTCTGACTTCGCAAACTTCCCCTTCTGTTTGTTGCCGGGTGGTTTGACGATGCGGAGGATGAGCGACTCCAACTCACGCAGGTGACTGTCTCCAATGGTGAGGTAAACGCTGAATCTGTCCCACGAATCGTGATGACGGTCCTTCAGATGGTGCGCGAGGCGACTGCGCAGGTTGCCCGCCAGACCGACGTAGTAAATTTTGTTCCGACGATAGAGCGCGTAAACGCCCTGTCGGTGACGGACGTATTGCCGCACGATCTCCTCATTCTCCTCCAGCACATCACGTGAAACGTTCTCCAAATGCTGGCAAACGAGCGGTTGCCGTTTTGGCATATCAAAATTCTCCCTTGAATGGGCGGTCGAGAGTCTCAGGAAGCAAGGCATCCAGCTCGACGGCTTGTGCTTTTGTGGGTGTCTTGAAAAGCTCCAACAATTCCTTGTTCACCATCGGGTTTTTCTTTTCTCGTTCCTTCAACCAACGCATATACATTCCAATCAACCACAAGTAGCGATCGAGCATGCGCGTGTCGCAAACGTTTCCGACTAAATTCTTCAATTGTGTGATACATGAACAGAAAGCTTCGTAGTCATGCGGCTTGATACGTTTCCCCAAATGCAGTGTTAGTGCCTGACATGCTGCATTGTCGTAGATGGGAAACCGCTCGGCGTCGACAAAGAAGTGGCAGAATTTCGATGCAAAACTAGTGTGTTTTCGGGATTGCCTTCCTTCTCCTTCGAGACCATCTGCTATTTCAGTTACCAGTTCAAGACCAACTTGTGCAACGTCATGTTGGCCAAGTACCTCTTCTACGTGTCTCGCCATTCTGACAATTGCCAAAACGTTTGTGCCGTAGATCGCGTTTACGGCAACGGATTTCAACAGGCAAACCTCCGGGTCGAAACCGGGAAATTTCTCATGCAAGGCGATCAGTGCAGCATCGGACAATTGCCATTGTTTAAGGTTTTCCCGAAGCCTGCCTGCCGCGTCTATCTGCGTTTGATAGATGGGCATGACCAGTTTCATAGTTCTCCTTTGAAGGCGCGGTCGAGGATGGCTGGGAGCAGGGCGTCGAGCTCAGCAGCGGTCTCGGCTTGCAGGCGCTTCAGCACGTCCACCTCCGCCTGCAACGAGTCCAGCTCCGAGACGATCCGGCGCTGATCCTTGAGCGAGACCTTTGGAAATGGAATGTTACGCACGTGCCCTTGATTGAGCGTCGCCATCCCACATTGTTGTTTGAGGACACTCAAGTAATAGTTGCGAACCGGTCTTGAATTCAGGACATGCGCTGCGAATTGCGGAACGGCGCGTGACCTGTCAACGCGTAGCCGCATATTCTTGCTTTCAAAGATTGCCTTCGGAAAACCATGCGGGATGATGCCCGTCTTCCCAACCAATTCGGCGCTGTTGACACGGTTAAACACCAAATCGCCCTCAACGCAAATGTAGGTCTGCAATTCTTCATTCGTTACATCGAGGTATTGTAGGTTGGTCTTGTTGAGAGCCGGCCCTTCAATGTTGTACATGCGAAGACACGGCAAACCGTGGCCCCAAAAAATCGGGGGCTTATAGATGCCGTTCTTGGCTTCTACCAAGTATTCGCCGAAACAACCAATTGTCGCGCCTCCAAAACACAGATTCGAAACCGCAGATGAAACCAGCACTTCGGCTTCTTCGGCAGCTTGGTGGCGGAGGGAGCGGGCCTCGGCGATTTGGGCGTCCAGTTCCTCGATCCGCGCCACCACCCGCCGTTGCTCCGCCAACGACGGCAGCGGGATTTCATAGCCCAGCACATTCGCCGGGCGAATCGCCGCGTAGTTTGTCGATCCTTGCGCCTCAACTTGTTCGCGGAACGCAGGCGTTCGGATGAAGTAGTCCAAGAAGCCCAAGTGGAGCTTCGATTCGTCCACGACGAACAGGAAGTAGTGGCTGCTGACGATTGAGCCGTTCAGCGACTCTGGCACAATGCCAAATCCGCCAACCTTCGCATCAATTTCGGCGACGAGGAATTCACCCGTGTAGCAAACCTGTTGCGTCTTGGTTTTGATAAGGGCACCGGGAACCTCGTCCCGCTGGACGATGCCTTGAACATGAAGCTGAACTCGCGGGCGCTTGTAGGTCGTAAGGTCATCAATCGTGATGAACTCTTTCCGCTGTCGCAGCACCTCGCCCAACCTGGCCTTGGGCCACAGTTTCATCGCGCGCCTTTCATGCGCAGTTCATAACTGGCTAACAACTGCTTGACAATTGCTTACAATTGTGTTGACTTTTTCCACAGTTATCCACATTATATCCACAGCACGGGGGACGAAATTCGGCTTCATGCCGTGTGAATGAGTCACCTAGGTGATTCGCTCCTATATCCCTCGGCCTCTTTCAAAGCCGCTGCTGTTAGCGGCTTTTGCTTTGTGTAGTAGGTCCCATAGCCTTTCTCGCGGGTGTCATCCGCATCAATCACCACACTGCACTGCGGCCAAAGGAATTGCAGAAATCGATCCTCGCGCCTCTCAAACGTCCGTTGTAGCGCCCAAAGAAAATAATCAACGGCCTGCAACCCGGGTTCGCGCACCGGTGAAGTAGGCACAACTTCAATTTGGGGATTGAAGCTGATGCCTTGTTCAGCGGCAAACCGCTGGCGCGTCGTTTCCAGTGAATGAGTCAAGGCCACGGTACGATTTGCATTCCCACGGCGGGCAAAGCAAATTCGGTAAGAGCCATGTTTGTGCAGGCGCGTCTTGAAAAGGCGTCGCACCATGTAATCGTACAGTTCGTTCGGATTGTATCGATATTCCGGGTCGGTTTCATTCCGTCGCCGCACATAGGTCAACACGCGGAGTTTGTCGCGCACTATCGCGGAGAATCGAATCTCATGTTGCCGCAAAACCCTGAAGACCTCGCGCCGCACTTCGGGCAGGTCATCTTTGGCGTGGAAAAGCAGAGCGGTCTTTCTTCTCCCCGGCTGCATCGAAGGCACGTCCTTGAAATATGGATCGGTCAGTAACTGGGCACGCAACGCAGCAAGCGCTGTTGCGAGTTTCGTTGGATGCTCCACGTCTGCCAACCCGAGCGCGAAGAATCGTGAACAGCCCTCACCGCCGACCAGCACTTTCCCACGAGACCCAAAAAGCGTGGGGTCACCTGCTTCGTCTACGAAATAGCACTTGTGTTCTAGCGGAGCGCCCTTGACTTCGTTCTTCATGTTCCTTGCTTCTCAAGGAGATTACGGATATTGACCATGATCTCCGCGATGCGTTCTTCCTTTTGGAGAATGCCGGCGGCGAGCTGCTCCGGGGGCAAATGCATGATGTCTGCCTTGGCGCGTGGGTTCTTGCGGTCGAGATTGCAGCCGGAGGCCAGGAGTTCATCGGCGCTTACCTTCCAAGCTTGGTCGTTCTCCTCGCGCTTCTTCCACCAGGCAATGCACGGAGCAAATTCCTCGAACTGAATAGGCGCGGTCTTGGTGTAGTTCTTTCGTCCCTCGGGGAGCGGCTGTTCATAAAACCAAACGTCCTTTGATGGGGCTGAGCGGTCGAAGAAAAGCACGTTCGTTGGGATGCTGGTGTAGGGAGCAAAAACGCCGTTGGGAAGCCTGACGATGGCGTGGAGATTGAAATCCTTGAGGAGTTCTTCTTTGATGCGAGCGCAAACGCCGTCGCCGAACAGCGTGCCATTGGGGACGACCATGGCGGCCCTCGCGAAAACGCCCGGTGAGGGCACCGGGCCTACAACTGTAGGCCGGGTCCCCTGACCCGGCGTCCGCCGAAGCTTGCGCATGATGAGTTGCAGAAACAGCAACGCGGTCTCGGCGGTTTGTTTGTCCTCAGGGAAGTTTCCAAGGATGCCGCGTTCTTCCTCGCCGCCAAACGGCGGATTCGTCATGACGACATCCACGCGGTCTTTATCGCCAATCTCGCGAAGCGGAAATCGGAGGGCATTCAACGGATCGATGTTGGGCGTTTCCAATCCGTGCAAGAGAAGATTCACTTGGCAAAGAAGGTACGGGAGTGGCTTGGCCTCGACTCCGTATAGCGTTTCTCGCTGGAGTCGACGCTGGTCGTCGGTTGTTTTGCATTGTTTTTTGAGATGCTCGAACGCCGACGC